>JAZBNU010000462.1:0-8953 GCA_036350815.1 Desulfopila sp. | reverse complement strand
TCATCACGAAAAAATCTTGCTGTTTTGAGGCAACAATATCTTCAGGTGGCGTCATCCTGGGCTATGGAGGACTACAGGGCTTTTGTGACTTTCCACACCAGGCTGCTGCCGAAATTGATGAATGTTGAACGTTGCACCATTTATATCATAGATATCGGCAGTAACAGAATATGTTCAATATATGGCACTGGTTTGACAGAGGTACAGATTGAGGCGCCGGTGGAGGGCAGTCTGGTCGGCAGAGTAATCAGCTCAGGGAGAAGCCACATTGAGAACAATCTGCTTTCTCACAGTGGGTTCCATGAATATATTGCAGAGCAAACTGGATATGTCAGCAGAAATATGATTTGTTCTCCAATAAAGAGCATGACTGGTAATGGTGTTTCCGGAGCGGTGCAGCTTCTCAATAAAAACGATGGAACCGGTTTTAATGATGAAGACCGTGTACAACTGGAGGAAGTGGCACATTACCTTTCCATTTCCATTGAATCCATTGTTCTTAATAAGGAGATATTACGCATTGCCAGCTATTTAGATAAAGAGATGGACAGGATGGATAAAAATTCTGTTCATGGTGCTCTTTTCATAGCCGAAAGCCCGGCGATGCAAGAAGTTCTCGATCTTGTCGGTGTTGTCAGTGCAACTCCCGTGAGTGTGGTAATCCAAGGAGAAAACGGCACGGGAAAGGAGCTTATTGCCAGAATGATCCACGAAAAAGCCGGGCTGAAAAAGCAACCATTTGTTGCAGTAAACTGCTCGTGCATCCCTGAAAATCTTGTGGAGTCAGAGTTTTTCGGTCACGAGCGTGGAGCCTTCACTGGAGCTGAAAATATACGGAAGGGCCGGTTTGAGGAAGCGAGAAATGGTACTCTGTTTTTAGATGAAATTGCTGATATGCCATTACAGATTCAACCAAAATTCTTACGCGCCATACAGGAAGGCGAGGGAACCAGGCTTGGCAGCAGTAAAACCATCAAATATGATTTTCGTCTGATAAGCGCCACCAATAAAGATCTGTCAGCTGAGGTTCGGTTGGGAAACTTCCGAGAAGATCTTTTCTTCCGCCTTTTTTCGGTGGAAATTATGGTTCCGCCTTTACGGGATCGCAATGAGGATATTTTACCACTGGCAATTCATTTTTTAGAAGAAACCAACAGGCTTTTCAGTAAAAAGGTAGCCGGTTTCTCAGCAGAAATACTCGATCTTTTTGAAAAATATAAATGGCCTGGTAATGTCCGTCAGCTTCGTAAGGAGGTTGAACGGCTGGTTGCTTTGACGAATGACGGTGAACTCATTTTTACGGATAAATGCTCACGGGAACTCCTGAATTGCTATAAAAATGAAATGTCGGGAAAGGCCGAAGCAGGTTCTGAACTCAGTATTCCAGACCAGGTAAAAAGCCTTGAAATTGATCTTATACGTCAAGCTATGAAACGGACCGAAGGCAACAAGTCAAAAGCTGCCGAGCTGCTCCATGTTACTCGGCAGGGACTTCAGAAAAAGCTTAAGCGATATGGTCTGGAAGGGGTGGTTTCGAAAAAGGGGCATGATTGATCATGCCCTGGCAGAAACAGGTTTCCCAAGGATGGCATACTCAAACCTGGCTGGTGGCTTTTCACTGAAAACAAGGGCTGCGGTGTCTGCGGAGTAAATTTCTCCCTCTGTTTGAATAAGACCGAGCCGTACCAGCTTCGCAACATCGGGTAAGAGTCGCTCGGAATCTGTTTTGAGGATGTCTGCAATTGCAGAAACTGTTTTTTTGCCATTCATCAGCAGCAGTATACGTAATTCTCTACGCGTAAATTCTGTAGTTGCAAAAGAGTAATTTTCAGTTCTTTGGTAAACTGCATCGGAAAATCTGGTCATTGTTGTACTCATGGCTTTCTCCAAAATGTGGGATTTAACAACTTGATTTCCCTTTGCATATTTCATGCCTGAAAGCACGTGAAGGGGTGTTTGGCCTCAGGGTAAAGAGATTGACGCTCTGAGGCAAACTTGATATTGTTTTTTGCGGTATTGAACGGCCTTGGGATGAGTTCAACCTAACCCGAATTTTCCTCGCCAGCCGAGGTTGCAGTGGGGTAAGATCGACCGGCTTTGGCGGAACATTCCTGTGTTGATATTCATGGAAAAGACTAGCGTCTGAACACTTTGGAGTGTCACCCAGGACATTGAAATGACATAATGTACATGAAAAATCCCGGCTAGAGGGAAACCAGAGGAGAAATATGAAAAAGACGATCGTTCTAATGGCAAGCCCAAGACTGCAGAGTAACACGGATATTCTTGCCGGCAAGATTATGGATGGTATTCGTCAAGCTGGTTCTCAGGACGATGTGATAGAGAAATTTGACCTGGTGGAATTGCAGGACTATGTCTGTTGTGCCTGTGGCCAGTGCAGAGCTGCAGGTGAATGTCTCCAGTTTGTTCAGGTGACTGAAGTATTGAATAGAATCCGGAGCGCTGATGGTTTTGTTCTGGCTACCCCCACCTGGTGGCTTGGCCCGTCCAGTTATCTCAAAATATTTATGGATCACTGGGGAGCCTTTCTCCGTCCCAACAACAGCTCGAGAATTGCCGGGAAAAAAGCCGTTATTGTCTCCTGTTGCGCCAATGGAGAGGTGAACTTGAGCGAGAAAGTCTGCAGAGATCTCGCACAAATCCTTTCTTTTCTTCGGGTTGAAGTAAAAGGTACTCTTGGAGTGAAAGGTGTCGTGGAAATAGGTGCTGTTGCACGCCGGCAGAGCGCACTGGAAGAAGCGTTCCGGCTCGGAGAAAAACTGTATGCCGATTAGGGCACATTTCTCTGCAGCAGGGGTATGATCTGGGACCCGTAAGAACAATACTGGCTTTTTTCGAAAAGCAGAAAACAGGGCCGGAGAGATGTGTGGAAAAAGTTATGACTGGGTGGTTCCCTGGCAGATAAAAAGTTAAATACTTTCTAACACTGGTTTCGTATGGTGGAAAATTTCAGGCACTTTCATGAATAACCACTTGCGAGAGTGAGGGGTTGTATGCTACTAACAAGAGAAATTCTTGTAATGGCAAAGTTCTTGCCATATCCGTCGTGGTGGAGTTTTGGGGGGAGAGATCCCAAAGGTTCTTTAACATTTTTGGAGGGAATAATGCGCTATCTTAAAGGATTCATGGTTGGCTGTACCCTGCTGTTGTCCTCAGCTGGTCTGGCGATTGCCGACAATGGAGACACGCTGAAGGATGTTCAGGCAAAAGGCTTTATTCAGGTAGGAGTTAACGGTGATCTTTTTGGTTTTGGGAAAGCGGACCAGAAAGGTGAGTGGCAGGGCCTGGATGTCGATACTGCTAGAGCTGTAGCTGTAGCTGTCTTTGGTGAATATAAAGACAGAATACGATACACTCCTCTAACTGCAAAAACCAGATTTACTGCACTCCAGTCTAAAGAGGTTGATCTGCTCACCAGAAACGCCACTATAACTCTTGGCCGAGACACAGCCCTGGGTCTTGATTTTGCTCAGGTGAACTACTATGACGGTCAGGGTTTCATGGTCCCCAAGGCCCTTGGAGTTAAAAGTGCAAAAGAACTAGGTGGAGCAACGGTATGTGTTTTACCGGGAACTACCACAGAACAGAATGCGGCCGACTTTTTCCGCTCCAACAACATGGAATGGAAAACGGTGACCATTGAGTCTACTGCTGAACTTTCACAAGCTTTTTTTGCAGGCCGCTGTGATGTGATGACATCGGATGCATCCCAGCTTGCCGGAATCAGGGCAAGTGCACCGAAGCCTGGTGATTATGCAATCCTACCGGATATCATCTCCAAAGAACCACTTGCTCCTGCTGTACGCCATGGAGACAACCAGTGGAAAGATATTGTCAATTATTCCGTTCTGGCAATGATCAATGCTGAAGAGCTTGGAATCACATCTCAGAATGTAGATGAAATGCTGAAAAGTACCGATCCTGTAATACAGCGCTTTTTAGGCGTATCCCCGGGTAATGGCCAGGCTCTTGGGTTGGATGAGAAATTCGCCTATAATATTGTCAAGCAGGTCGGGAACTATGGCGAAATCTTTGAGCGGAATGTAGGCGTTAATACGCCGCTAGGCATAGAGCGCGGCTTAAACGCTCTCTGGACAAATGGTGGCTTGATGTATTCTCCTCCTTTCAAGTAAAGTCCGAGGCAAATAACGGATGAAATGACAAAAACCCATTCTGAGCTCTTGCGAGAGTCTTTTCGGAATGGGTTTTTTTGTTTATCTTAACCCGAATGCTTTGCGAAGGTAACTTTGCAGAAAATGACGTAGCTCATGGCCGAAATACACAGTACTCCTTTGAAGAAAACCTATTTTTGGAACGACGAGAAAACCAGAGGGATTCTCTATCAGATCTTTACAGCGGCTGCCGTCGCGTTCATTGGCTACTATTTGATTGCCAATGTACAGGAGAATATGGCGAGACAATCCATTGCCACCGGTTTTGATTTTCTCAACAAAGAGGCTGCCTTTGAAATAGGAGAGACACCGATAAAATATTCAGCGGCGGACAGCTATGGCAGGGCTCTCTTTGTGGGGATTTTGAATACGCTGAAAGTATCTCTTGTCGGCATGATTTTGACGACAATGCTGGGCACCTTTATTGGCGTTTGCACACTTTCCAAGAACTGGCTTGTTGCCAAAATAGGGACAATGTATGTTGAGTTGTTCCAGAATATACCTGTCCTGCTCCAGCTTTTTTTCTTTTATGCCCTTTTTTACGAGGCCTTTCCAGGGCCGCGTCAGGCACTTACCCCGGTTTCCGGGGTTTTCCTCTCCAACCGCGGGATTGACTTTGCTGTTCCGGCGCCCCATTTTGCCTGGAAATTTGTTGGTGTGGCTTTTGTTCTGGCTTGTGCCATTGCTTTTGCCGTTCGGTACTGGGCGAGAAAGCGACAGGAACAAACCGGGCAGCAATTTCCAATAGTTGCGACGGCTGCCGGACTGCTTCTAGGCCTCCCTCTTCTCAGTTGGATTGTTTGTGGTGCTCCAACGGCAATGGATATGCCGTCTCTTCAGGGCTTCAACATCAAGGGCGGGTACAATGTCAGCCCCGAGTTTTCAGCCTTGCTGGTGGGGCTGGTGCTGTATACAGCTGCATTTGTGGCCCAAATTGTTCGCGCAGGGATACAGTCCATCAGTCACGGTCAGACGGAAGCGGCAATGTCCATTGGTCTGAAGGCAAAACATGTCATGTCGCTGGTTATTTTTCCCCAGGCTTTGCGGGTAATTGTGCCGCCTTTGACCAGTCAGTTGCTTAATCTGACCAAAAACAGCTCTCTGGCGGTGGCTATAGGTTATCCTGATTTTGTCCAGGTCGCTGGAACCACCATCAACCAGACCGGCCAGGCCGTCGAGGGGGTTGCCTTAATGATGATGGTGTATCTTACCTTAAGCCTGCTGACATCGGCCTTCATGAACTGGTACAATAAAAAAATTGCAATCATAGAACGTTAACCATGAGCACACATTCTGAAGTTGAAACAATCAAGCCTCCTTTGACCAATATCGGGGCTCTTGGCTGGGTAAAGAATAACCTGTTTAACGGCTATTTGAATTCTGCGGCGACGATCCTGATATTTATTGCTCTGTTGAAGGTCGTACCACAATTTATCCAATGGGCCTTCATTGACAGTGTCTGGTTCACTTCAGGAAAAGAGTGTCATGAGGCTGCAGGCGCCTGTTGGTCTGTAGTTACACAGAACATCAGATTTAATATTTTTGGGTATTACCCTTATGAGGAGCAGTGGCGTCCTTTGTTGGCCATGGTAATTCTTATCTTTATGCTGGTATACAGCAGAGATTGGAAAAAATGGAGTAAAAAGCTCGGTTATCTCTGGCTGGCAGCTCTTTTTACCATGGGTACGCTTATGAAAGGCGGTTTGTTTGGCCTGGTTGCTGTCGAGAGTACCAAGTGGAGTGGGCTGCCTCTTACTCTGTTGTTGTCCTTTTTCGGTATTTTGGCATCCTATCCCCTAGGAGTTGTCCTTGCTTTGGGAAGGCAGTCAAGTCTTCCCGTGATAAAAGCATTTTGCGTCGTGTATATTGAGCTCATTCGGGGTGTACCGCTTATTACTCTCCTGTTTATGTCTTCGGTAATGTTTCCTCTTTTTCTTCCTGAGGGAGTAACCATCGACAAGGTATTGCGCGCTCAAATGGCTATTATTCTTTTTACGGCAGCCTACATCGCTGAAGTTGTTCGCGGTGGCTTGCAGGCGCTCAATAAAGGGCAGTATGAAGCAGCAGAATCACTGGGATTAAACTATTGGCAGAAGATGCGCCTGATAATTTTACCGCAGGCACTGAAGATTGTCATTCCACCAAGTGTGGGAATTCTGATTTCAGCTTTCAAAGATACATCGCTGGTGGTCATAATTGCACTTTATGATATACTCAATACGACAAAGTCGATATTGAATGTTCCGGAATGGACCGGATTCAGCACCGAGGCGTATCTTTTTGTGGCGGCAATCTATTATTTCTGTTGTTTCTCCATGTCGAAATACAGCAGAAACATCGAAAAGGAACTGGAATATAAGGCTCAAACCAAGAAATAACAGAGTTGAGTAATCCTTGTCTGAGTTGTGCCGTAATTACTTGATACCTCATGTGACAACCAGCAGGATGTGTCAAGTGAATATCTCAGAGAGAATATAAATTATCAAGGAATGAGAGTAATGAACTTAGAGCAGTCACAGGAAAAGACAACCGACGGAAAACCGATTATAGAAATTGTTGAGATGCATAAATGGTTTGACGATTTTCATGTTCTCAAGGATATCAACCTTAAGGTCCAGCCGCAGGAGAGAATTGTTGTCTGTGGTCCGTCAGGTTCTGGAAAATCTACCATGATCAGGTGTATCAACCGTCTGGAGGAGCACCAGCGTGGTCAGATAATCGTCAACGGCACTGAATTGACAAGGGACTTGAAAAATATCGAAAAAGTCCGGGCTGAAGTCGGTATGGTTTTTCAGCATTTCAACCTTTTTCCTCATCTTACAATACTGGAAAACTTGACGCTAGGACCGATCTGGGTCCGAAAAACTCCGAAAAAGGAAGCGGAAGAGCTGGCAATGCATTATCTCGAAATTGTCCACATCCCGGAGCAGGCCAATAAATATCCCGGACAGGTTTCTGGAGGACAGCAGCAGCGGGTGGCGATTGCGAGAAGTTTGTGTATGAAGCCGAAAATCATGCTGTTTGATGAACCAACTTCTGCTCTTGATCCTGAAATGATTAAAGAAGTACTTGATGTCATGGTGGATCTGGCCAACGAGGGGATGACCATGATTGTTGTAACCCATGAAATGGGGTTTGCCAAAACCGTGGCGGACCGTGTCATCTTTATGGATTTTGGAGAAATTGTAGAGGAAAATGAGCCTAATGCCTTTTTTGATAATCCGCAACACGAGCGAACGCAACTCTTTCTCAGCCAGATTCTCTGAGATTACAGGAAAACAGAATGCGTTGTCCCAAATGTAATCATACCCAGGCCCGATCCGCGGAGTGCAAAAAGTGTGGCTTGATTTTCGCGAAATACGCGGCAGCTGAGAAAAAGAAAAAGGAGATCGAGGAAAAACATCAAGAAAAAAAATCGACCATTGGAAAATATCTACTGGCTGCGGTTCTTATGCTGGTGGTTGCCGCTGCGACGTATTATTTTGTCAGGCCAGGCGCGGTGGAGCAGCAATACTCGGCACCGTCGGATTCCTTTAAAGATAATAGTGTGGAGCCGGCCAGGAGTGTTGCAGTCGAGGAAAAAATACAGGAAAAACAGCCAGCTTCACCCAGGCAAGCCGCAGAACAAGCAGCAGCATCTCCTGTCGAACGTGCACGCATGGCAACTGTTTCCATTGAGACACCATGGGGAACCGGGTCCGGGTTTTTTGTGAAACAAAACTATATTGTTACCAATAAACATGTGGTTGAATTTGATCAGGAAGATTTGCAGGAGATTCGCGAAAAGATATCGACAAACAGGCAATTGATTGATCTTGAGGAAGAGAAGCTGCGAGAATTACGCAGCAGGCTGCGCAGTATGCCCAATGGCCCCGGGAAAAGCCAACTTGAGATCATTATCAGGGAGAGAGAGAAGAACCTTGTCAAGGTGACCAGGCAACAGGAAGAAGGAGAATCTCGTCTTGCCCAGCTGGAAAAAGATATAGTATCACCCCGGATTTCGATCATTCTTTCCGATGGAGCAGAGCATTCTGCCGGATATATTTTGACAAGTTCGAAATACGACCTGGCATTGCTGGCTCTTTTTTCCTACGATGGCCGCGAATTGGCTTTGCCGCCTCAAGGAGTACCTCTCAGGCAGGGTGATAAAGTATACACTGTCGGCAGCCCTGTTGGGCTGCGTCATTCCGTAACTGCAGGTGTGTTTTCAGGTTTTCGTCAGCGAGAAACAGACCAGCAGATCTTTTTGCAGACCGATGCTGCCATCAATCCAGGGAATAGTGGTGGACCGCTCATTGATGAAAATGGCTATGTTCGCGGTGTCAACACTATGATTTTGCAAAATACCGAAGGCATTGGATTTGCCATTCCTATCGAAAAGGTGTTTGAAGAATTTGGTTCAACCTTGCAGTAAATGAAGCATTTCTTCTGAATCAGTGGAGTGTCGTGAAAATGTTTTTCTCAATATTTTTTACTACGTTTTCAGGAGAAAAGATCCTGCCGTTCATTGCAATATAGGTACCATCCGGAAGTGTCTGGACCGCTCCTACGGCGCAGGCAATATTGAAGGCTGCGTCACTGGAGCGGAAACGTGCCGGGGCCATGGACCCGGTCAAGACGATCACCTTGTTTTTCAAGGTGCTCAGGTGCTGAGCTGTTTTCACCATGGTGTCAGTACCATGGGTCAGAATAATAAGACGGTTCGGCTCAGCATCAATGGTTTGGTAGATGATGTCTCGGTCCTGGTCTGTAAGGTCGAG
>JAZBNU010000461.1:0-10987 GCA_036350815.1 Desulfopila sp. | reverse complement strand
GCAACTGGATATCCGAGAATGATCTCGTCGGAGGTGTAACATTTTTTCGCGGACCCCATAAAATTCCCACGGAATTGATAACTGCAACCTATGGGAATGATATTGAAAAACTGGGTCGAAAGTGCTCTTCCCTGGGTGGTACACCACTGGATATGGCTGATTGTGCCTTTGCACTTCCCGTTCTCGGATCAATCCGGCTTGCTTTGCTTTACTGGGTCGGTGATGAAGATTTCCCTGCAGAGGCGAAGCTTCTTTTTGAGCAGACGGTGGCCGACTCTTTTCGTCTCGATGTGATTTTCGCCCTGCTCTATGATGCCTGTGTCCGTCTGGCGAAATAGGACATTGAGCGCTCTCCTGCCTGTTACGCCATGGCCGGTCTCGGCACTCTAACCGGTTCCTTCTTGCGTACCGGCCTGGTGATGCTGGTGGACGTTACAGCCTCGTTCAGCTCTTCCTCGGCTCCGTAAATCTCGCGTACAACCGCGGGAGTCAGTTGAGAAGGGTTGTCGTCAAAGACGATCCGGCCCTGCAGCATGCCGATGACACGGTCACAATATGTGCGTGCCGTATCAAGAGTGTGGAGGTTGCAGATTACCGTGAGCTGTTCCCGCTCGCGAATATCACGCAGGGAATTCATTACTTTTTCAGCACTCAGGGGGTCGAGGGAGGCGATAGGTTCATCAGCAAGTACCATCTTCGGTTTCTGCATCAGGGCACGGGCAATGGCAACCCTCTGCTGTTGGCCTCCAGACAGGGTTTCGGCCCGTTGCAGAGCCTGGTCAATTATACCGAGCCGTTCCAGTGCTGCCAGTGCTTCATCTATCAGCTCTTTGCCGAAAATACTGAACAGACTTTTTAAGGTGCTGTGCCCGTTGAGTCTGCCCAGCAGGACATTGGTAACCACATCGAGGCGGGGCACCAGGTTGAACTGCTGGAAAATCATGGCACAGTCACGCTGCCAGCGGCGCTTTTCTTTGCCCTGGAGAGAAAGAATGTCGAGATCATTGATGATGATGCTTCCTCTGCTCGCTTCAGTTAAACGGTTGATCATGCGGAGCATGGTTGACTTGCCGGCACCGGATGGCCCGATCACTCCGACCATCTGTGGTTTTTCCACGGTAAAGGAAACGGAATCTACTGCTGTTACCGTACCGAAATGTTTGGTGAGTTGCGTCACTCTCATTTTTCCACCTTTTTCAAATATTTCTTAAAGTAAATGTTGTTTGGAAATACTTTTCACAGAGTCGGTTCACAGGGTGTATTTTCCATTATTGTGAGACCCGATCTTTGCTGCTCCCATGAATCAATCGATTGCGTAATTTACTGGAGAGCGTATCCATGAGCATAACCAGCGAAATGGTGAGCAGGATGAGGTAAAAAGTATTCTCCCAGTCCCGTTGGGTGTTTATGGTTTCTACAAGCAGCAGGCCGATTCCTCCTGCTCCCAGCGCGCCGATGATGGTCGCTGAGCGGATGTTGGATTCGAGGTAATAGAGGCATTGAGAGACAAAGACCGGTATTATCTGGGGGAGAACCCCAAAGCGGTAGAACTGCCATCTGTTCGCTCCTGTGGCATGGACTCCCTCCATCTGTCGTTTATTGACGTTTTCCAGGGCTTCGGAGAAGAGCTTGCCCAGTGAACCGGTGTCGGTGAAGGCGATGGCGAGAGCACCGGTCAGGGGGCCAAGTCCGAAGGCACGGATAAAGATCAGTGACCAGATCAGCATATCGATGCCGCGCAGAAAATCAAAAAAACGGCGTACGCCGAAACGTATAATTTTAGAAGGGGTAAAGTTGGATGCGGCAAGAATGGCGAGAGGCAGCCCCACCAGGGCGGCGGTCAGGGTTCCCAGTACGGCCATCAGAAATGTTTCCAGCAGAGCTATGAAGACGCGGTGGTGCTGCCAGTCCGGGTTATTCCAGAAAGTGGTGAGGATAAGCTTCCAGTTGGGTATGTCCTCCTGCAGGCGCTGCCCGCTTACTGCCAGCTTGGCGACTTCATAAGCGGAATATCCGGCAAGTTCCGAGCGAAACGGGAAGAAAAAGTTTTCCCAGCCGAGGAAATAACGGTGCACTTCAATTCTGGTTTTGGAGACCTGCACCCGGCGTCCCATGGTAGGGCGGGCATCAAATTTGACCGCAGAACTGCTGAGCCATTCCGGTGCTGTTTTTCCCTCGGGCAGGGTTGTCTCAACACCTGACTGGGTAACCTGTACAGTGATGGGGCCGTAATCGGGCACGGTCATGACGAGTTGCCTGTCCTGCAGTGCAACATGGTAGCCTTTGCCAAGGTCGATATCGGTCATATCTCCTGAGTGTTTGATCCATTCAGGTGGAGTGGTGTAGGTTGCGGTGCGTTCTCCCTCTACCGCTATCAAAAGGGCACTATCCCCCCTGAGATGTTTGGTCACATGGACTTTGTGGGCGACGGCATCTGTGGCCAGTAAAGCGGCTCTCTCAGGTTTTGATTTGACCAGGAGCGTACCGATATTAAAAGAAAAAAAGATATAGAGAAGATAGATCGTCGCGGCTGCAAAGCCAGCAATGATAATAAAGCTGTTGCGTCGAACTGCGGTAATTGCCGTCTGATGCATGGCGGGAAAGCTTTCTCCGGTAATGGTTGCGGTGTAAGTCTGCATGGCTTTTTTCTACTCCAGTCGTGTGTTCGAACCGAGACGCCGGCGCATGGTTGATGAGAGTTGGTCGATCACAAATATAGAGAGAATAAGGAGGAGAAAAAGGGCGGCAGTTTCATCACCGGAACCTTGTCCCCACCCGATAGTGCGCCGCAACTCCATCCCGATGCCTCCCGCTCCGACAAAACCAAGGATCGCCGAGGCGCGCACGTTGATCTCGAAGCGGAGCATGAAGTAGGAGAGATAGTTCGGGAGCACCTGAGGCAATACGCCATAGCGCATACGCTGCAGCCAGTTGGCACCGCAGGACTCGAGCCCCTCGACAGCATCGCAGTCGATGTTCTCGTTCACCTCCGAAAAAAGTTTACCCAATGCACCTGCGGTATGAAAGGCCACCGCTATCATCGCCGGAACGGGGCTGGAGCCTAGAATGAAAATAAGAAAAAGGGCGATAATGAGCTCGGGGAAGGCACGCATGCTGTCCATCATTCTCCGGACAATGGGAATGACGATAGGTGGTTTTACTCCCAGGTTGCTTGATCCGAGAAAGGCCAGAATTACCGCTGCGGCGCCGCCAATAAGAGAAGCTGCCCCTGCGATATTGAGAGTTTCCAGCAAAGCGGGAAGAAAACGATAGAGGAGGGCAAAGAAGGACAAACCGGCATCCCAGGCTTCCTGAACTATTTCTCCTGGATATTCAAAAAACTTTGTCAGTCCGTTGATAAAGCTGCCGGAATTCATCTCATTGGCCAGGCGATAGCCACTAATCAGAATCGTCAGGGTAATGGCAATGCCGGCCATCGAATACAGCCGGCGCTGTTTTTCCATGGCTGCGATTTCCAGCTGGATAGCTCTGCCGGGCATGGGTTAACCTCTTGATGTAATTAAATCCTGCAAAGAGACGGCTGCCCCTGGAGGCAGCGATCATAAGGATTTTCAGGATATTTTAGTTTCCTTCCTAAAACTTGGTATTTTGGCTGAGATCGAGGCATGGGAAAAATTTTACCGCAGGCATATAATTGATATTCCGAGGATAAAATTTTAAGCATAACCAAGATATCGGGCAAAAGGGCAGTTTTAGGATCGGAACTAGTTGGATTTGGCCTTGCGGGCAGCTATTATGCTGAGATAGTCATCGTGGTCAATTGGAGCTATACCTTTGACTTCACCAGCCATGAACCCATAGGCGCATTCCGGATCCATGGATGCCATGCTGGCGAGCATACCGGTAATCTTCAGTTTGACTTTTTCCGGCAGATCTTTGCGCAGAACAATTGGTCCTTCCGGGATAAGTTTTGAGCGCCAGATTTCCTGGATCTGGGTCATGTCCACCAGACCGGCATCGGTCGCTTTGCGCAGGGCCCCGCTGTTGTACCCATCGACCCAGTTGCCCAGACCATCGGCCCAGGTAACACCACCGTCGATGTCACCGTTGAAGACAGCGACAATGGTCTGCTCGTGGCCGCCGACAAACTTGACTTCCTTGAAATATTCTCCTGATTTCATGGAGTAACCGCTCTGCGGTATTTCAATGGAAGGGATCAGATACCCGGAAGTGGAATTGGGATCACCAAAACCGAAAACTTTCCCTTTCATGTCGTCGAGATTCTTGATGCCGCTGTCCACTCGGGCAAATCCAATGGAATAATAACCAAAAGAGCCGTCTTTGTTGATTTTGGTGAGAACCGGTTCAACTGCATCCGGGTTGGTCAAATACACCTTGGCATAACCGGAAGCGCCCAGCCAGGCCATGTCGAGATTACCGCCCAGCAGTCCCTCGATAACACCGTTATAATCGGCAGGTGCAAAAATCTTGGTAGGTACTCCAAGCAGTTCCTCTGCTTTCGCGCGCACGCAATCATTGGAACGCAGACGATCCGAGGCATTTTCACCCCCCAGTATTCCGATGCGGAACTCCGTGATGGTTTCCGTGGCGGCAGCGTTGGCCGCGGGGATCAAGGCAGCTGTAACAAGGGTCAAAAACAGTTTTCCAAACTTCATGGTATTCTCCTTTTTTGTGCGGATATATGCCGTGCACTGCCGTATGTGCCGTGCCGGTTCTTTCTGTTCAACCAATGCTGCCATATAACCATGGCAATATTCATATAGTGTTAATTAGGGATTAGAGTTGTGTTTGCGAAAACTGATTGACAGGAGGAAAAGCAGATGCTGTTTATAGGAGAGCCAGAGAGAAGGGAAAAGTGGATATTTGTGCAGTAACAAGGAGTTACTTAAAGTGAGGTCGGGTCAACGGCTGTTGAATAAAAAAAACCCGGCATCCTGACTAATCCAGGGCCGGGTTTTTTGCTGTTGTTGAGGGGAACTATTTTATTTCGATCGGCTTACAGAGCCTGTCCTGGTCTGGGGCCATTTTGCCGCAGGAATCGCAGGAAAATTTCATGGCGCTCAGTTTTTCCTTGCAGACATGATTTACGCCTACGTCTTTTCCTCCACAATAGTCACAGGAGAGAGTTTCACTAATCGGGTCGCACAGATGACCTGGGTCATCTGCGACAGCACCACAGCTTTTACATGTATGAGCCATTACGGTTCTCCTTATAGTTTATGGTCTTTTGGCTGTTCAGAGAAAAGCCTTTGGATGTCACCGTTCTTTTGATAGTATTGAAGTACGGGGTATGTACTGTAGCGGTGAACTCTATCGAAAAGATTAAACAGGCCCGGGCCAATGTCAATGGATGGCTGGAAAAGTGAGGCGCCGGGGTGCCGGTTGATTTTCCATACTGGTGAAAGAAATTTTCACTGTGCCTCAAGCACGGTTATGGGGGTACCGGCGACTCCGGCGTAAAAAACCACAATCTCGGCAGGTATATTTCCTTCATTGATGCCGTAATGCAGCGTGTTAACTACTTCGACGATGGGATCCCCTGCTTTGAGATGGAGGGTCTTCCCTTCCGTGGTGATTACCGTGAGGTTGCCGCTCAAAAGAATGCCGGCATTTATTACCGGATGACTGTGGGTGTGCAGTCTGGTTCCAGCAGGTATGGTAATCCGTAAAAGAGTGACCTCGGGAAGGCCTTGAGGATAGGCTGGCAAAGGCGTTCCATCCCAGCTTTTTCGTGTTGTTATGAGTTTCTCAACAACCGCTGGGGCGTCATGGGTTTGCGGTGCTTTATGAATCGTGGCGCATCCTTGTTGCAGGAGAAGAAGGAGCAGGAGAGTCGAAAGAATATGGAGGAAGTTTTTTCTCATCAGGATTTGATTGGTGCGTGGTTGTTTTCGTTTCTTTACCAGGGGAGAATAACAGTGTTGTAATCCCAGGTCATTTCAGGCAATCGTAGCCCTATTGTAGCCGAAAGCAGTGCTGCTGTCTTCTTCAAGGTAGTCCGCAGTCGTTCTTTTTCGATGGAAAACTCCCACATGCTGTATTTTTGACACATGAAAGAACGGTGGTCGGTCTTCTTTGGTAGGACCAATTTTTATAGCCCTGTGGTTCCTGCGATTCCTAAACTGTTTCGGCATTCCCATGTTTTACTTTGTTCAAATGAGTTGACAACAAAAAATATGTTGGTATAACCTTTGCCCAGTAAGCGTCAGTGTAACAGGTGATACCGTACTTCCATCAATCTGTTGAACTGATCCGGCAGGCAGATATTTTGCTGGAGACAGATTCAATATCATCAGTTTTTCGTAGTGCCGTCACCATAAATCCGTTTGCAATGGAAACAGTCGTGATGCTGTGGTGCATGGAATTGGGCTGAATACCTTGAAGGGGTGTTTCATGCATGGCATCGCTCCATTCAAGACGACAAATTTTTCGTTATGAGGTGGTTTTATGTCTACAACAATACAAGCCTTACTGGCAGCAACTCCAATTATTGTGGCCGCCGTGCTGCTTGTCGGTCTCAGCTGGCCGGCCAGAAGGGCCATGCCGGTTGTGTATCTCACCGCTGCCGGAATTGCTCTTTTCTTCTGGGAAATGAGCTTCAATCGAGTTCTTGCCTCAACGATTCAGGGCATGGTTGTCACCGCTGCCGTTCTCTGGATCATCTTTGGCGCGATAATGCTGCTCAATACTTTGCAGAACTCCGGTGCGATTTCTACGATTCGGGCAGGGTTTACCAATATCAGTCCGGACCGGCGTGTCCAGGCCTTGATTCTCGCCTGGCTCTTCGGATGTTTTATTGAAGGTGCTTCAGGTTTTGGTACTCCGGCCGCCATTGCGGCGCCGCTGCTGGTTGCTATAGGTTTTCCCGCCCTGGGTGCTGTTATGATTGGTATGATGATCCAATCGACCCCGGTATCTTTCGGTGCTGTGGGAACTCCAATTCTCATCGGCGTTACCAATGGGCTTGACCACATAGCACTTGGCCGGCAGCTTGTTGAAGGGGGATCGAGCTGGGAGGTTTTTCTACAACTCATCACCTCGGAAGTTGCCGTTGGCCATGCTGTTGTCGGTACCTTGATGCCTCTTATGATGGTGATTATGCTTACCCGCTTTTTCGGTCGCAACAAGAGCTGGAAAGAGGGACTGGCAATGACGCCTTTTGCTCTTTTTACCGGTCTGGCCTTCACTATACCGTATGGGCTCACCGGTGTATTCCTTGGGCCTGAATTTCCCTCCCTTGTTGGTGCTCTCGTGGGCATGGCCATTGTTGTACCGGCAGCAAGAAAAGGTTTTCTTTTGCCGAAAACTGTGTGGGATTTTGCTCCCCGGGAAGAATGGCCCAAGGTCTGGTTTGGCACCATTACACCAAAACCGCCGCGTGCGGATGAGCGGAAAATTTCTCTCACTCTGGCCTGGATGCCGTATCTCCTTGTTGCGATGATTCTTGTGGCCAGCAGGGTCTCCGCAGATTTCAAGGGACTGCTGTTGAGTGTTTCCTTTGGTCTGAAAAATATCCTCGGTGAGGCTGGTGTGAGCGCTTCCATCCAGCCGCTGTATCTGCCTGGCGGCATCCTGCTGTTTGTCTGTCTGATAACCCTCTTCCTGCACAGGATGAAGCTCTCGCAACTTGCTTCTGCTGCGGGAGATGCGGGGAAAACCCTCATCGGGGCAGGTTTCGTGCTGATTTTCACTATTCCGATGGTCCGTATTCTTATCAATTCCGGGGTTAACGGTGCAGATCTGGTATCAATGCCGGTAGCCATGGCCAGTTTTGTTGCAGAAACTTTTGGCTCCGTCTATCCGCTCTTTGCCCCGACAGTGGGCGCCCTCGGCGCATTTATCGCCGGCTCCAATACCGTCAGTAATATGATGTTGAGCCAATTCCAGTTTGAAGTGGCAAATGCGCTGACAGTTTCCGGGGCTGTGATGGTTGCGCTGCAGGCTATCGGTGCCGCAGCCGGCAATATGGTCGCAATTCATAATGTTGTTGCGGCCTCGGCGACAGTTGGCCTTCTTGGCCAGGAAGGTCGGACACTGCGTATGACCATCATACCCACAATATATTATATTCTCCTCACAGGAATCCTCGGTCTGCTTGCCCTGTATGTTTTTGGAGTGACGGATCCTCTGGTTGGTCTGTAAAGGATCCTGTAGCGTTATCTGCCGGCTGTGGATTTCCACGGCCGGCTTCACAATTTGTTTGAGTTTCATGGGAAGCCGGAAAAATAATTGAAAAAATCATAAAAAAAAGATAGGTTGTTCCGCATTGAGTACGCCTCAGGGGAATGAATGGAAACGTAGACCAATTGTAATTATGTGCTTGTAATCAGACGGCACTTTTTCATTTTCATTTTACCTGAATCTATACAGCCATGTTCTTTCAATGTATTTGTCGGTTCTCCGTCCTCTTCTTTTTTCTCCTTCTGTTGCCATTATACGCTTGTGCTGATTCTGCCAGGCAAACTCCCCTTGAGCCCATCATGTCTCTGCTCCTGGCTGGTCAGAGAGACCAATGTCCGGAAGATTCGTTTAAGACCGAGCCGGGCATTTGTGGCTGCGGTGTCTTTGATACTGACAGTGACAGTGACGGTGTTATAGATTGTTTTCTCAAACCTGGTGCTACTGATATTCGTCAATTCCTTGCTGTGAGTGACGGATCATACAGTCTAGGGGATACCTCTCTGTTGTTCAATGATACCCGGGATCAGGGGAGTAAAATTGTATTTTTTGATGTCGTCACGGGAAACAATGCCTCAGCTGAGGTGTACTGGTGGAATGGAACCCACATAGTAGATTCCCGCGGCAGCACAACAAATTCAGAAAATGGGGAGGTATATGGCACAGACCCTCTGAACCCCAATGAGGCAGCGATTAAGCCCTTTGCCGAGTTTCTTGCTGAGAATGATGATCGGCTTCGCACCCAGGCAGGTGCTGCTGCTCCAAGGCAGTGGCGTTTTGATGGACTTGCCGGGGGATATCCAGACTGGTTTCTCTTTCGCAGAGGGCAATTACATCATCGTTTTGATTGGGTTTTTGTGGGAGGGAAAAGTGAGTCTGCACCAATGGTTGTCGCTGCCTACGGTCCCCTCAGTGAAGGCAGGGCCATCATGGAGCCTGACGAGGAGGGCCGCAATCCTTTCAGTGGTCACAACTGGGGGATGACTCACAACTGGTTTCATCAGCTGCTGTATTCTCTGGAGATACGGGCGCATTACGGTTACCTCTGGTCGCATACCTCAGAGTCATATGCAGGAGGCCCAGTCACTGCGTTTATTGAGGATTGCTACTGGCCCACACTCAATGGTGGTATCATTACCTACCCGCCGCATAAAACCACAATTCGCCGGAGCATCATTGCCAATTCCTGGCAGGATGAGAGCCTGGGACATAATCAGGGGTATTACACCTCAGCTTTTCACAATAAAGTTACCTTTGATGAGGTAATCTTTTATAAAAACGGCTATGCCGCAAATCCCATGACCGACCCGGATCCACAACGTACTATTTATTCACGAAATATCTATGCTGGTGGTGGTGCCCAGATGGGACATGTCTATCGCAATGTCGTGATAGCCGACGGCGCCTCAGGGGCACCGCAGATGCGCTTTGGAGGTTTGATTGAAAATAGTCTGGTGATAGAGGGCTATTGGTACAGTTCGACCATGAGCAACTCACCGGTTAACGAATGGATGGAGAATAACGGCCAAGTCGGTCAGTCGGCCTGGGTAAGAAATAATGTGCAGCTGGTATATGGATACCCCACACCAAATGATCCAGACACATACGGCACTTCAGATACACGGGCCCAGCCGCAATGGGGGTATATTCTACAGGGTGCTTCATTTGGCTCTATAGTTGAAAACAACATTATCTCGGGAGCCATGCTGACGGATGATCTGGGTGCGGAAGCACGCTTTGGCATTAATCTTGCGCTTCATCCGGAAGAGTATGCCAACGGTGTAACCTATACGCAAAGAAATAATACAGTGAGGAACAACATTATCTATCGAGTCAGTGATGGTATACGGATTGAGGGTGATGCCACAGGTGCCGCCGGGATCACTTTCACCGAAAATGCTGTACTGTCCTCTGCACCGGTCAACTCAGGCAGCGCATCCAATCTCAGTGGCGCCGGTCAGCTGTTGCTCGAAAATAACCGGTTTTACACTGCAGGGACTCTTCCGAGCGGAAATTGGGTGGGTAACGACAATGTGGTTGCGGAAATGAGCAGCGCTGCTGCTAACGAAAACTGGTCAGATCCGGATCGTACGCTAAAACGTTATGTTCAGGAAGTGCTTAATCTCTCTCTTCTGGAATGGGCTGATGATCCGTATCTTGAGAGTGCGCAGGTCCAGCAGAGAATTGATGCCGGAGAAGTGTATGACCCCGCTGGATTGAAAACCTTTATGGCCGTTGCGACACGTATGCGACATGGAGGGAGTGATCCTGTCCCTTCATCCGGCAAACCTGATTTTCGCGGAGATTATCCTTGGGATGAGCGCTTTACGGCAGTCGCAGTTGTCAACTGGATACGTCAGGGTTTTGGTTTGGACACTATCGGACAGGAGGAAATCGGACTATATTCCCCTCTGTCACAGGTCTCTGCGACAACCTCGGCTGGCCTTCGGTGAACATTGTGTATGGTTTTCTTATGAAAGTATCCTGCTTGAACATATTGGAATATCGACTAATTTAAGAAAATTGGCACAAAGTTCATAAGAAATTCGGGTTAGTGCTTTATGCCGACTGTGTGAAGAAGGCGGTTCACCATGGCGGTGATGCAGCTGTCACTGGTGCGAAGAAAGCGGTGATCGGCTGATTGAATCAGTTCGGGGCGTTCCGTGATAATCAGCGTGGCCGCCATTTCTGCCGCATTTGCCGTTAAATCGGCACACTGCCGGAAGCGGGAGCGCTGAGAGTCGCAGCGGCTCTTGCCGGAGAGCACACGGCAGCAGGTGGCGCCATTGGCGGCCCTGAAGGTATCGTGCAGCTGCCGGGCGCTGTG
>JAZBNU010000460.1:0-9332 GCA_036350815.1 Desulfopila sp. | reverse complement strand
TACAAGAAGGATGCGGTATGTTTTTTTGTTCATGTGATACTGCTCCCAAGTTGGAGATATTTGAGATATTCCTGTCCGCCGGTGGAAGTTAAATGCTGCGTTCAGAGTTGCTGCAAACTTCAAGGAGTCCATAGCCCGGCTTACCCCCGGAAGGGACGCTGGTATTACAATACCGAAGTACATATGTGTAATACCGTAGGAGCAGTAATACCATAGGAGCAGGAAAAATACGCTACTGATTGAGTACGTATATAGTACGTATTTAAATAGAGTATGTACTTTTCGTTTGATGTTTTTGCTGCTGTTATATCTTGCTATACCACTGATATAAATAGAAAGTGAGTTGTGTTCAAGAATACCGGGCGTTTGACTTGTGGTGTTAATTACGTACGTTTGAGAGGTCCTTTTTCTCTCCTGGAAAGTTAGGCTGCCGAGCGTTTCTTGTCAGGTAGACAGGGGAACGGTCATGGGAAGAAAAACGTATGTGATGGTTACATCTGCGAAAGATAGGCGGCAAGATTGGTCTTTACGGAAGTGAGTCCCAGTTTTCTGCGTATGTTGAGGCGGTGCGTCTCGACAGTTCTTTCGGAGAGATTATGCATGGCAGCGATCTCTTTTACGGAGAAGCCGCTTTTAATAAGAGTGCAGAGCTCAAACTCTTTTGGAGTCAGGTTATACTGCATATCTGAGAGTTTCAGGCCGATGGAAGATGTCAGCTGCTCGAGATTCTGCTTGAGCAGAACCAGGTAGCGGCCGTCGATAGTCGACGATTTCTCTATGAGTTTTTCGATGACAGGGAGGAGCACCCTCTGGACATTAACCTCGACTTTCTGAGCGAGGTTCTGCTTTTCTATTTCGAGAAGGCTGAGTACTTCGGTCAGGGCAATATTTTTCCGCTGCAGTTCGCTGGTCCGTTCCTCTATCTGTACTTCGAGTTCTTCCTTGGTATGACGCAGCTTATCGGCGGCTTCGATTTGCTCTGTAATGTCGATACCCATGAAAAGAGTCTGGGCGCTGTTGTCAGCATCAACGAAAGCATGGATCAGCACCTGAAAATGGCGGGAGCGGCTATCGATTAAAAGTTCCCAGGTTTCCCTCATATCTTGAGCAGATTCCCTTTTCCTGGGCTGCCTGAGGGAAGCTGCATTTTTGCTGTGGAGATATTCACTCCCTCTTCTGCCGCCCGGCTCCTTGAAAATTTTTCTGCAGAGCCTGTTTGTATATACAATTGCATCGTTGTGGTCGAGCAGGCAGACAAATGCTGGAATTTCATCAAATATGGTGGAAAGCTGCCGGTTTTTGCCCTGGAGCTGCAGGTTTTCCTGGAGGTATTTCTGCAAGTGTTTTTCGATATCACGTGCTTGGCCGGAAGAACCCTTGCTGAGAGGAATGGTCTCTTTTTTAGCGGAGGTTTTCATGGTGTGCAGTGGAGTCCATCATCGGCTATTTCCTGATCATCGTGGAAAAGAGCGTTTTGCGAAGGAAATTAGAAAAAAAGGGACAGAGCCTTGCCATCTGTTTTCCTCAAAAAACAGGAAAACAGATGGGCGGGGTTTCCTAATATGATTCAGAATCTTGTGGATTGAACTCTGCATTTTCTACCCACCAATCGGGGCGCCGAACCATATCAAGCAGGTTTTGCGTGGTGTGCAGGTGATAGCTTTCCTGACGCATCAAAACCTCGAACAGTTTTTTTGCATCGGGGTCATCTGTGTTTTCAAACTTTTCCTTATAAAAATCCAGACCGCGTTGCTCAATTTCTACAGCTTTTTCGTAATCTTCAACGGCGTCTGTGGTAATTCCAGTAATGGCCGTATCCTTTTTCATCTCTTCAAAAACGGTCTTGATGTCAAGAGCCTGGCCTTTAGCGGGTTCCACAGCCAGTTTTTTCTGGAGCTGCTCAATGGCGACCCTGTGTTGCACTTCATCTTCAGCGAGCATCAGTAAAACTTTTTTAATGCCTTCGACCGGGGCGTTTTCTGCCATTTTGCGGTAGAGATTTTCTGCATCTTTTTCCATTTGAATGGAAAATTCGAAATAATCCATGTTGCCTCCTTTGTTGATTTATAATATCAGTGCAGTGTATTCATTTTTAAGATCTGAGACAAGATAATTTCTTAAAATTGTCTGTGGTGTGTTTCAAACTAAAAAGGATTGATGGGTTTTACAGCGCTTGATTAACCGGTTTTCATTTTTATTTTGAAAATGATAAAAAGTGGAGCAAACGAGAAAATGGAGATATCAGAAGAGGCTGTGCGCCGGCTCAAAGAGTTCCGAGACAGAACAGCTTACGGTTCCCCTGTACGCATTGGAATACTTTCTGGAAATACCAGTGGGTCTGTCCTCGGTGTAATGGTGGATGATAAAAGCGAAAAAGATAAGGACTATGCTTTTGGCGATTTGAAGGTTATTATAGATTCGGATTTAATGGCCTATTGCGGCTCGATTACAGTGGAGTATGTCCCGCCGCACGATGGTGCCTGTGGCGGAGGCGGCTTCAAAATTGTAGCGAAGAGGCCTCTGTAGCGGCCAGAGAACTATTTGCCGAGAAAAACACATTGAACAGCAACAACAAGAGAGGCAATCTTACCGTTTTGAAGGACTGGCTGAGAGGAGTCATCTATGCCGGTTATATAAATGAAAACAGCGCAGAGGCACGCAAGCAGATAATTGTCAGTTCAATTTTCAGTCTTGTGAGTTTTGTTTTTCTCATTATTTTCGGAGTGGATAACTTCAGCCATGGTGAGGATGAGCTCGCTTCTGTTGTGCTGGGTGCTGCGGTTGTAAGCGGCGTTAATTATCTTTTTCTCTGCAGAACAGGGAACCACCTGGTTTCCTCGCTTGTTATCGTCATTATGATGAGCTTGCTTTGTCTCTATCTTCTCTGTACCGGTGGAAACCAGCAGACCGGTCCCCTGTGGATGTTTGTTTTACCAGCCTTAAGCTTCTACATACTAGGTTTGTTCCGTGGCGCTGTTTTTCTCGGTATTCTTCTCTGCCTGATATTCTATATTTTGTTTGTGCCGGACAATGGTCTTCTTATGACTGAATACTCCTCGAGCTTTCTTGGTCGTTTTGTTGCGGCGTTGTGTTCTTTGAGTATTATGGCTTTCGTGTATGAATATTCCAGAGAAGACGGCCGCCGTGAACTGCTTGCCTTGAGTCGTAAACTTGATCGCTTATCACGGAAAGATGAGCTCACCGGTCTGGCAAATCGGCGGGATATGTTCGAGCGGCTGCGGCATGAACTACAGAGACTTGAGCGCAGCGGCAGTATCTTCAGCGTTTTGCTGGCTGATATAGACAATTTCAAAAAGGTCAATGACACATACGGCCACGAATGCGGTGATTGCTGCTTAAAAGAGATTGCCCGAATTTTTTGTGATAATACTCAGAAGCGTGATAGTGTGGCCAGGTGGGGAGGGGAGGAATTTCTGGTTTTTCTACCTGAAACAACAGGGGAACAGGCGGCTAAGACAGCGGAAAGGCTGCGTTGTGCTGTTCTTGCGCATCCTTTTAGCTATGAAGAAAACACCATCTCTCTGACAACAAGCGTTGGCGTGGCAGAGTACATACCAGGGCAATCGTTGAATCAGCTTATTAATGTTGCTGATAAACGCCTTTATCATGCCAAAAACAACGGGCGAAACAGGGTGGAGTATTAATCAGCTGCATGGCATAGCCCGGCTCGCAGCTTATGCGTTTTCCTTTCTGATGGAGCGCAGGTCGAAACCGCTTGGAATTTGAAAGACCCGCAGATCAAACTCGGAGACAGCCGCGAGCAGATGGTCAAAGATGTCGGCTTGAATAGCTTCATAATGGGCCCAGATCTGATCTTTTGAGAAGACATAGATTTCCAGAGGAAGACCGTGGTCTGTCGGGGCAAGCTGTCGTATCAGAAAGGTCATATTCTGGTTGATATTTTCATTATTGCGCAGGTAGGCGGCAATATATGCTCTGAATATTCCAATGTTTGTCTGACGTCGACCATTGAGGAGTGTTCTCTTTTCCTGAAGATGTGCAGCATTGTGCGACTCTATCTCGTTTTCTTTCTCCTGAATGTACTTTTTTAATATTTCAATGCGAGATAATCTGGCAATCATTTCTTCATCGCAGAAGCGTATTGAATGCAGGTCGATATAAAGAGGACGTTTTATCCTTCTACCCTTTGATTCCTGCATGCCCCGCCAGTTTTTAAAAGAGTTGGACACCAGAGCATATGTTGGAATAGTAGAGATGGTTTTGTCGAAATTCTGCACTCTGACCGTGTGTATTGAAAGAGAAATTACGTCTCCATCGGCGCCGTACTGCGGCATTTCAATCCAGTCTCCTACGCGGACGAGGTCGGAGGCACCCAGCTGCAGAGAAGCAACAAAACCAAGGATGGAATCTTTGAAGATCAGAAGAAGTACGGCTGTCAGCCCGCCAAGAACCGAAAGTATTCCCCAGGGAGAACGGCCGCTGAAGATTGATATTATAAAGATGATGCCGACCACGTAGGCGGCAATGCGCAGAGCGTCGGTATATCCAGCGAGTATTGAATGGCGCATACGGCGGGCTATGACATCGATTTCTTTCACTGCGGTGAGTAATGCGTTCAGGGTTTGTATGGCTACTATCACAAATCCCGCATTGAGAAGTCTTCGTAAAAGAAGGTAGGCAGGGGAGCCTGGCTCTAAGAGTGAGTCAACCGCGAGAGAGAATATCGCCAACGGCACAAGCCAGCTAGCCCGAATGAAAAAATTGGTGCGGATAAGAGGGCTGCCCCATGTGTAATGTTTTCTCTCGATCCATTGCAGGACTATATGGAACAGCGTTTTCCGGACGATATATGTTACAGTGGCGGCAATGATCGCCACAATAAAAAAAAGGACAAGGAGTGCCAGGCCTTGTGCTGTTGCCGCCGGGATATCCAGGTCGGTTAACCGCTGAGCCAGCCATTCAGTATTCATTGCAGCCTGCCGCTTGAGAGTTCATGGTGTGAGTGTGTTGTTGCCGGTGCTATATTTGCCGGGGAGATTTGATCGGATAAAAAGAAAGTGCTGGTATCTTTTGCCGCTGGAAGTATCTTCCTAGCGTACTTTTAAAAAAAAATTATTTGCAGTATCCTGATAGAGTGTAACCAATGAGCGGATCCATATCAATGAAATTAGAAAATTAAGCAGGTTTGATTGCAATGCAGCCACATCTTTCTCTTGCAGGTTTTTTTTCTCTGCTCACCTCATTGGCCCTTCTTGTGTTGCTTTTCTCCGGCTGCGCATATTTAGCCGAGAAACCGCTCGAGGTGCTTACCTATAAAAAGCAAGACACTTCCCACAAAAATTTAGTCGTCTTCGTACGGGGACTGGGGGGGAGTCATCGTACGTTTGCTGAAGAAGGAATGGTCGATGACACCTGGCGGGAAGGTTTCGCTGTCGACATGGTCGCCCCTGACAGTCACTTTGCCTATTACTCGGAGCGTACCTTGATCCCCAGATTACACCAGGATGTTATTTCTCCAGCCAGACAGGAAGGGTATGAAAAAATCTGGTTGATCGGCCCATCCATGGGAGGTCTTGGCTCACTGTTGTATACCCGGGAACATCCCGAGGAAATCAGCGGTATCTGTCTGTTGTCGCCATTTCTTGGTGATGATGCCATTATTGCAGAAATTATAGAACAGGGGGGAGTGCGCCACTGGCAGCCGGGAGAATATACTCCGGAAGAGGATTGGCAGCGTATGCTGTGGCACTGGATTAAAACAGAGGTGGCCCAGGGCAAAACCGCACCGATATACCTCCTCTATGGCGAAGAGGATATGTATGTAGCCGCCCACAGGCTCCTTGCTTCCGTTCTCCCTGCCGACCGGAGTGCTTCTTTGCCTGGAAGCCATGACTATTCGACATTCAAGGCTCTCTGGCATGAGTTTCTTGACTGGAATCTTCTGCCCAGGCAGTAGATAACCTCTTCTGCATAATCACATTGGAGTCAGTAAACGACTTTTTTTGCCGTCCTGCGGTGTATTGGAACAGACCGGAACAAAAACCAGGAGCGAATATGAAAATGGCGGTAAGAGCGATAGTGTTACTTTTTGTTTGTGTTTTGTGCAGCGCTTGTGGCCAGGGGCCATGGCTTTCCGGGTCGTCTTTCCACTGGAACGACGGAAAAGCCGGGCAGGCGGAATTTTTATATTCCAGAGCATATTCCAATTTTGAGAAAGCCTCCACTCTGACGGAGCTTCTTGAGGTTCAGGAAGACCTGGAGGCGGTTATTGCGATTGAGCCTACCCATAAAGAAGCTCTTGCCTACCTTGGTAATTTACATATTCTTCTCGGTGCAGCCTATACACTCGACAGAACAGTCAAGAGAGATCATTTCCGTCAATCGAGAAAATACTGTGAACGGGCTATGCTTACCAATACTGCTTTTCGGGAAGCGGTAAAAGATGGAGCCAATCCCTGGGAGTCCGCCATGAATCTGGAGGGTGAGGACGCTCCTGCCATGCTTTTCTGGGTAACCGCTCTGCAGTATGAATTCAAAGAGGGTATGACGATTATAGAAAAAATACTCAACATACAGGACTTGCGGGTGTGTTTGGCATTTCTCGACCGAATCAGCCTGACAGCTCCGAAGTTCGGTGGCGGAGCGGTGCAGTTTGCCTACGCCGTCAGCTATTCCGCACCTCCATCTTTTCTCGGAGGCGATAAAGAGCTTGGACGATATTATCTCGATCGTGCTCTTATCGAAGGGAAGGGCTATCTTATGCCGGTCTGGGGGAAAGGGAAGTATTACCATCAAGTTACCGGAGATATGGAAAATGCCCGCCGCGACCTCCTCTGGGTGGCCCGACAGGACCCCGACCACTTTCATGATTTTTATCCCTGGCGTCTCTATTTTATTGCAGATGCTGAAAAAGAGCTGGCTCTTCTTGCAAACTAAATCGAAACTGCACCCACATTCCTTCAGTTAAATAGCTCGGCCGGAAAGCGGCCTTGTTGTATGTTACGAAAAGGTACTTGGAAGATTGCAGCCTGTCTGGTAAATTGTGCTGGTAGAATATCAACGACGGGTGAGAAATCTAGCTTTTCTCCCCGCATCTGTATTGGCCAGCCGGCCGGCAATAAGCAGGAAGGATAAACATCCAGTATGGGAGAGTGACCAAGCTGATGGGAGCTAAATATATATCGAATCAAGGCTTTTCAATAGCACTGGCCTTGCAGTATATTGAAAGTTTTTCCGCTCAACTCGCTACGGCCGGTGAGTTGGAAAAGCTTTACAGTCTTTCCCTTAGATTTATCAAAGAAACGTACCAGCTGGACTATTCGACACTTCTCCTGCTTGATACCCGGCGTGAAAAACTTGTGATGCGTGCCACCATAGGATTTCCTGAAAACATGGTAAACACCTTTTCCTTGAGGCTGGACCAGGGCTTGCCGAGCTTGGCCTTAAAAACATGCAAGGTCGAAACCGTTGAAAATTTTCGTCTGGAAAGTCGTTTTGAGGTAACTCCTTTGATGGAGGAGCTGGGAATTTCTTCGGCAATTGCGGTACCCATGCTGGTAGCGGATACTGTGATCGGGGTTTTTATCGGGCATACCCGTGAACAGCGTTTTTTTTATGAAATAGAAAAACAGGTGTGTCAAGTCCTGGCCAATCATGCCGGTATTGCTATTAATAATGCCTTGCTTCTTACGTCCCTGCAAAGATCTGAGCGGAGAAGAGAAAAAAAAATAGTCGAGCTCCAGTTGGAGAAGTTGAAGACGCGGGAACTGAGCGATGAGTTTGAGTCCATCTTTACAACCATTACAGCCGGAGTCATTCTCCTTAAAAATAACAGCATCCTTGCCAGGTGTAATGAAAAGTGCGCCGAGATTCTCGGATATGAGTCTGCTTCGAGGCTGCAGAATACCAGTGCGCGTGAGCTTCATCCTTCCGATGCGGCGTATCGTGAGTTTGCCGCGTCGCATTCGGCCCAGATAGCTGCAGGGAGTGTTATTCAAACGGAGTGTATCTTACGAAAAAAAAATGGTGATTATATTTTGTGCAGTTTGTCCGGCAAAGCTGTTGACCAGATGATTCCTCCGGACCTGGGCAAGGGAGTAGTCTGGCTCATTGAAGACATAACCAGGCAGCGAAGAATGGAAAAAGAGGTGCTGCAGGCAAGGAAGCTCGAGTCCATTGGTATTCTCGCGGCTGGAATTGGGCACGATTATAATAATATTCTTTCGGTAATCCTCGGTAATCTTGGACTGGCCCGTCGTATTCTTGAGGCGGAGCATAATGTGCAGGAAATGCTGGGTTCGGCCATAGAAGCTGCTGACAGGGCAAAAGAGCTCACTGCCAAGCTGCTGATGTTTACCCGTAAAGATACGCAAAGCCCGGGAAGTGTTAACCTGGCTGAGTTGTTTAAATCCTTTGAGTTTGAGTCATTGCTACAGAACACAGTTGATCTGGCTATAGAACTGCAGGAGGGACTGTTCTCGGCCAGGATTCTGCCGGAGCACCTTAAAGTCGTTTTGCAGAATCTCCTTCAGAATGCAGACAACTGCATGCAAGAGGAGGTCAGGATAAAGCTCACCGGTCATAATGTTGAAATTCTCCAGGATGATCTTCCAGGTATCGCTAGCGGTAAATATGTAGAGGTCTCCGTGGCTGATAATGGGCCTGGAATAGATCAGACTATTCTGGACAATATTTTCGATCCCTACTTTTCCACTAAATCCAGAGACAGCACAAAGGGAATAGGCCTTGGCCTTGCCATAGTGCATGCT
Organism: Desulfopila sp.; assembly: GCA_036350815.1. GTDB lineage: Bacteria > Desulfobacterota > Desulfobulbia > Desulfobulbales > Desulfocapsaceae > Desulfopila_A. The sequence goes on along the minus strand of JAZBNU010000460.1, from coordinate 582 downwards.
ATCGTCACCAAGAATCATGGCAGCATATCTGTGCGATCGCGGCCAAATGGCGGAACGGTTTTCACGGTACTGCTTCCAGCAGCGTGTTGAAGCGATCACTCCTCGTGCATCAGGCGCTATGCAGCTTCAGTTTTTGATGGCAGAGGGGAAGAGAGTTTTTCTGGAGAGAAAATCAACAACAGCAGACAACTGACCAAAGGGCGGAGAGTGGGCGATGTGACAAGAGAAAGCATCGAGAAGGGAGATCCCTCACGCCCCCGGTCAGCTGCAGATTTACACTTGGGCGGCTATTGAGGCTGCGTGTTCTGCGGCCTGTTTTTTCTTATTGGTTGAACTGTTCAGGATTGTAGCCATCAGATTGGCGTCAATCCCTGGATAATCATCAATGCTCTGTATCTCTATGCTTTTTCCTCTGGCGTCGGCGAAAATGGCTCGACCGAGTGGTGAACGGGTCACTACGCTTGTCCAGCCTCTCTCTGAACCGAGACCACCAAAAGAGATATCAGCATATTCCGCAGAAAAGTCATCACAGAAACGGCAGGCGTCTCTTCTTGCAAAATCGAGATCGGGCAGAGGAACTTT
>JAZBNU010000459.1:0-5904 GCA_036350815.1 Desulfopila sp. | reverse complement strand
TTCTCTTCTAGACCGTGATGAACTGCAGCCTGGAGAAAATACCGGAGTACAGGTGCTGCTGGAGGAACCTGTAGCGGTATGGCCGAAAGACAGATATGTGATACGCAGTTATTCCCCGGTTATTACCATTGGCGGCGGTGAGGTGTTGGGGAATGTCTCTTTGAAGAAACGCAAAAGACTCGCCGAGAAAGATCGACAACGAAATGTGAAAACTTTCAGGGTTCTGGAAAAGGGCTCGGCGGAAGAGCAGGTTCTTCTGTTTCTGCAGGAGAGCGGTACGAAGGGTTTGTTATTTGATGATCTTGCCATCCGCCTGGGGCTCTTTGGAAAACAGCTTAAAAAAATTCTTAACGAACCGCTTTCTACCAAGAAAATGGTGGTGATTGATTCGGCGACACAACGCTATCTTGATAGAGGTGTTGCTGAGCAGGTAATCAGCTCAATTATAACAATACTTACTGATTTTCATAAGAAAAATCCATTACAGAGTGGTTTGTCGAAAGAGGGACTGCGCAGTGAAACAGGGAGAAAGCTTGATGCGAAAGTCTTTTCCTATTGTCTTAATGAGCTGCTGAAAAACAACACTGTTGTTCAGGAGGAATCGCTGGTCAGACTTGCCGGTCATGAGGTTGCCCTGAAAGCGGATGAAGAGATGCTGCAGAAAGATCTGCTGCAGTGGTACAAAGACAAGGGACTTGCCACTGCAACCATCAAAGAAACCACCGATAAGTTCCATGAGTATCCCGCCTCACTATTAAAGGAAGTCATCGGCCTGCTTCTGCGTGAAGACAAACTCGTTAAAGTCAGTGAGTCTCTGTATTACGAAAAGAGTGTAATGGATGCTCTGCAGAAAAAGGTTATAGCTTATTTAGAAAAAGAGGGAGAAATTGATGCCCCGCGTTTTAAAGAGATGAGCGGCCTGACGCGAAAATTCTCCATCCCTATTCTAGAGTACTTCGATCGGATTAAATTGACCTATCGTCTCGAAGACAAAAGGATTCTGCGAAAATCGTCCCTGTAAGGAGAGCTCAGGGGGAGAGCTTCGTATGCTGTGTGACTTCCCAGGAGATGAGCAGTAACTTTGTCGTCATAGGCGTTGGGGAAAACCTGGCGTCGGCCCGCAGGCCGAGTACGGCAGCAACTTCTCCATTTGCGGCAAGCAGTACCGGATGCAATCTCCTTTTGGCTTTCGCGATTCTGCAGTCTGCAAGGAAGCGGGTAACTTTTTTCCTGCCCTCCATTCCCGATGGTGTGAAACGCTCACCGGGCTGAGGGGAGCGCAGCAGCAGCGGGAAATTCGTTGTGTCGGCATCAAGCAGCAAGCTACCTTCCGGCAGTTTTTCCGGCACTGTGTCCAAAGAAGAAATAACGAGCTGAGCATCCAGTTGTTTGATGCATACCCTTCCCGGTCCATCTATTGATACAGGGAGCAGATCTGTCTGGTGCAGTTGCCCGCGGATATTCTTTGCCCCCTTCACCTTATAAAAATCGAGCGTTGTCGAGTTCTTATAGAGACGAAGACCTTTGGGGAGGTGCGTTTCCGCACCGTTTCGACCCTGTTTTGCCACCTGGCAGATAGTATTTATATGGTCAAAGTCAGGAGGAGACTCGAAGTCCCAGCAAACCTTTTCCAGTACCCGTCTTTGTATTGCGGGATGGAGCCCCAGGAAGGCGTCAAGCGCAATGGTGGCGGATGAAAGGTCACCGGCACCGGAATCTGATCGAGTTACACAAGTGCTGTACGCGGTTGCGCTGATTTCTTCAAGAAGATCGTTCTCCTCACGGAGGATGGCAGCTGTTCGGAGCAGTGTCGGACGCAGAGCCTGATTAAAGTGTTTCTCGAGCAGCGGCAGGATTTCATGGCGGAGGCGGTTCCGTAAAAAAACACAATCGCTGTTTGAGCTGTCGATACAGTAGGAGATAGCCGCATCGTCAAGATAGTTAAGCAATTCCTCCTTCGTACACCCCAGCAATGGCCTGATAATCTGTTTATTTTGCAGCAGCATGCCGCTCAGTCCCTTCAGGCCGGTACCGCGAAAAAGGCGAAGCAGTATCTCTTCGGCCTGATCGTCGGCGGTGTGGCCGACCGCAATCACATCGGCTTCAAATTCAACTCGACATCTTTCAAGGGCCCTGTAGCGCAGAATGCGGCAACTCTCTTCAAGAGAGGATTTCTCTCGCAATTTATGGCTGAGGGCATCAACTGTGAGGCTTGTGTACTCCGTTTGTAAAGATGCGGCCAGTGTCTGCAGATGGATTTTCTCTTTTTCGCTTTCTTCTGGACGCAAAGAGTGGTCTACATACACGGCGATGAGTTTCAATTGCAGGTCGCAGGCAGCCAGAAGTGCCAGCAGGGCTGTTGAATCAGGTCCTCCAGAGCAGCCCACGATAACGCTGCTGCCCCTGTTGACTAAATTATTGTCCAGCAATATTTTTTTTAATTGAGCAGGAGTCACTTCTTGTGTATAAAATGTTTTTTATTTAATTAAAATTCTGACAAATCGTCGTTATAATATTAATGTAATGTTGACTGAAAGAAAGGCGATCCGCTTTTCAGGTCTTCTGTTACATTGCGGTATTCATGTTTCTTGTAGAGGAGTAGTTGGGGTGCCATGGCTGCAAGCAATTTCAGCAATTGTATCAAAGAATATCTTGGCCGGCAGTTCAATTTTCCGGAGGAGCAGGTTGAGTCTATGATGCCGCAGTTCCGAAGAACATTGGTCAGTCATATGACAAACCTGGAAAAAATTCATCGTCAGGAAAGCCTTGGCGACCTGGAAAAAGCTGCACATACCATTAAAGGTGCCTTTCTCAATCTCGGCCTGACCGATTGCGCCGAGCTGGCAAAACAAATCGAGGGCGGTGCGGCAAACAATGATACCACCATTGATTATACCGCCCTCATTGCCCACATTGGGGATATCGTAAACGCCATTGTCAAAGAGCGCTAGTGTCTTTGCTGGGGCTGCTCTGGTTGTCTTGCAGTCTAGCCAGCAATCTCTCGTGGATATTGTCAAAACCGCCATTGGAGAGAATGGCAACCACATCACCGGAACGAAGATGTTGAATAAGGTGATCTAGCATTTCAGCAGTTGTCTGAAAAGACCATGCAGCATGCTTGCTTTGCCTGATATCTTGAGCGAGCTTGGAACAGGAGAAATGATCATCTGCTGCCACATTCTGCAATGGCTGGGGTTCTCGCAACAGAACCAGATCAGCACTGTTGAAGGCTTCAGCATATTCCTTTTGAAAAACAGCCCGCCGCGATGAGTTTGTCCGCGGTTCAAAAACGGCCACCAGCCTTTTTCCGGGAAAGGCCGCTTTTAACCCTGCGAGTGTTTCTTTTACCGCTGTCGGGTGATGGGCGAAATCATCGATTACAGTGATACCCCCGACAATACCCCGAATTTCCTGCCTCCTTTTGACGCCGCTGAACTTGCTGAGACAGTGTTCCACCATATCGAATGATATTCCGGTATGATGCAGTATTGCGGTAACTGCCAGGGCATTCAGGCAGTTATGTTTTCCGGAAAGCGGTATTGAAAGTGGAAAAACCTTCTCTTTATAGCGCACTGAAAAACTGGTTGTCTGTGCAGATGTCTGCAGATCAGATAGATTCCACTGGTTTTCGGCGTCGAAACCGTATCCTTCAACTCTGCAAGGCGCTTCAGCAACAACCTCGGCTACATTTTTATCGTCAAGATGCGCAATAATCAGTCCATCTGCAGGCAGTAAACCAACAAATTTTCTGAATGCATTTTTTATCTGATTAAGATCGGTAAAAATATCGGCATGGTCGAACTCAATTGAAGTGATTATGGCCATATGGGGCCGATAGTGAAGGAATTTTGATTCCTTGTCAAAAAAAGCCGTGTCATATTCATCACCTTCCGCGATAAAATATGGTCCTTGGCCAATCCTGTTGTTGCCGGAAAATTCCTTGACGATCCCGCCTATCATAAAACTCGGATCGAGTCCGGCGTGAAAGAGTGCGGAAGCGAGCAGTGAACAGGTAGTCGTTTTTCCATGCGTACCGGCAACGACAATAGATGTATGTGAGCGGATGAAAAATTCGGCCAGAGCCTGGGGAAAGGAGAGGTAGGGCAAGCCGTTTTTAGCGAGAGCCTGAGCCTCCGGATTTTTTTTTGTGATTACATTGCCGACGACAACCAGATCAGGCTTATGGGCGAGATTCTGAGCCCTATATCCCTCCATGGCGTCTATTCCGATCTGCTGGAGAAAATGTGACATGGGCGGATAGACTTGAGCATCTGATCCTGTGATGATGTAGCCTGACTGCTGCAGCATCCCTGCCAGAGCTGCCATACCGGTACCGCATATCCCCATCAGGTGGATGGTTTTGATATGATTGGGTGCACGATTCTTTTCGGGGTCCAGCATGAAACTAGCCTCTCTTTACCGTATCTCTGATGGTTGTATGAATATCTTTGAAGGAGGCGTCGAAAGTGGCAGGTGTGACTCTGCCCATTTCGATAAATTTAATAACTATCTCCTTGGAGATCTTAAGGAGAATTTCGTCGCTTATGTCGCCTTTGCAGCGTGCCGTATCGTCTACTCGTTTGTCTGCTGTCATGTTGTTTTCTGCCTGGTGTTGAAAAACGCCTCTGCCGCCGGAAGAAGGCCAATTCGTCACGTGAACGGCAGAGGCGGTGGATGCAGAAATAACCGGCCAGGCCATCCCCGCACATCTTTTTTATCTTTCTACCAATATTTTCCTTGAGCGAAAAGACTGTTTTTGGGAAATGATGAAGAATTATTGATTTTCCCGGTTATTGTACAAGCAATTCTCGATTTTTAGCCCGAATTTCTCCTCAGCCGAGGTTGCCGTGGATGCGAGGCGTGACTGAGCCGAACTCCTGCCGCAGCGCCTTCTTGTTTAACTTGCCGACACTGGTTTTGGCTATGGACTCCACCAGAAGAATACGTTCCGGCATGCCGTATTTGGGCAGAACACCTTCGTCGATAGATTTCTGGATCAGCTTTCGCACATTGTCTTCCGTCAAAGCATCTTCAAATCCCTGCTTGGCAACTACCAGTGCAAGCGGTCTTTCACCCCATTTCGGATCAGGGACACCGATTACGGCAACTTCACTGACACCGTCATGTCTGCTGATAATGTCTTCCAGTTCAAGAGAGGAAATCCATTCTCCTCCTGTCTTGATTACATCCTTGAGCCTGTCTGTAATCTGCAGATACCCCTCGCTGTCGATAAAACCTATATCACCAGTGTGAAGCCATCCTCCCTGCCACAGTTCCTCACTCTTTTCGGGGTCTTTCAGATACGCAGGAGTAAGCCAGGGGGCACGGACGACAACCTCGCCGGCAGTTTTTCCGTCATGTACTACAGGCTGGCCCTCGGGATCGACGATTTCCAGCTGGACGCCATTGATCGGTAGACCGGTGCGGCAGCGAATTTTTATCTGCTCCTCATCGTCCCAGGCGAGCATGTGCGGTTTAAGATTGGCCAGGGTCAGAACAGGACAGGTTTCAGACATGCCGTAACCGGTATAAATATTGATGCCTTTCTGCAGTGCCGCCCTGCACATTCCACCGGACAAAGCTGATCCGCCGATGATAACTTTCCAGCCATTCAGGTCGTACTGATCAATCGCGGGAGAAGACAGCAGCATATGCATGATGGTCGGAACGCAGTGAGAAAAACTGACCTTTTCCCTGGTGAACAAATCGAGAAGCATTGCGGGATCATATCGGCCTGGATAGACCTGCTTGGCGCCCAACATGGTCATTAAATACGGCATCCCCCAGGCATGAACGTGGAACATTGGGGTAATAGGCATATATACGTCAGAAGAGCTGATTCTCGCCTGGGCGTCATAACCACAGAGCGCGGCCATTATGCCATAGGTGTGTAAAACCAGCTGC
>JAZBNU010000458.1:0-11870 GCA_036350815.1 Desulfopila sp. | reverse complement strand
GGAGCGGCCAGCATCACAGCAAAGGAGATGGTTACGGCTACCGCACCGACGTAGATGAGCATCTGCATCATGGAGATAAAGGGAGAGTTAAGAAAGAAATACAGTCCGGCGACGCCGACAAAACAGAGGATCAGGCCGGCGACGGCCCGAACAAGGCGTACAGCGTTGCAGGCGATAAGTCCTCCTGCCAGAGTGATGCCAATCATAAAAAGAAAGACAACTCCGACAAGCTGGTCAGCATTGGGGAGCGGCAGGTTCATGATTTATTCTCCTCCAGGCGTTGCAGAAGGTCAAAGATGAAATCCTCTTTGCGCGGTCCGGCGAGCCGGTATTCTTTGGAATATTCTATCGCATTAAAATTACAGGACTCAACGCATGATCCGCAGAGGGAGCATTTGGTAAAGTCGAGTACATAACTGGTGAGGACTTTCTTTTTCGCTCCTTCTTCTTTTTTACCGTCCAGCGTGATACATCCCGACGGGCAGGCGCGTTGGCACATCATACAGACGATGCAGTTGGGATTTCCTTCCTCGTCTGCAATGAGCTGGATATGGCCCCGATACCTTTCCGGCATTTTCAGTGTTTCATAGGGATACTGTACCGTTACGGTAGGCCGAAAAAATTCTTTGAAAGTAACGGAGAGGCCAAGGATCAGACTCCAGAGTCCGCTGAATATTTCGCTAAAATAGGCACCCATGGTTAAAAAACCTTCAGTAATCCTGCTGTAACAAGCAGGTTAAACAGGGACAGAGGGATGAGAATCTTCCAGGAAAGATTCAGCAGCCCATAGATTGTAGTTCGTGGGAATGTCCAGCGAATCCAGATAACTGTGGCGATAAGAACATAGATTTTGAATATAAACCACCACACACCCGGAAAAAGTCCAAATGGGCAGTCCCAGCCACCGAGAAAGAGGATTGTGGTAAGGCAGGAGCCGATGACGATATTGGCATACTCACCCATAAAAAAGAGGCCGAACCCCATAGAGCCGTATTCGGTGTGGAAACCGGCGACCAGTTCACTTTCCGCCTCACCGAGATCAAAGGGGGCCCTGTTGGTCTCCGCCAGAGTGCAGATGAAAAAGATCAGAAAAGACATCAGCATCAGGGGGTTAAACAGCCCGGATTTAAAAGGGAACAGGTTCCAGTTCCATATGCCGCCTTTTTGCGCTCCCACCAGATCAGCCAGATTCATAGTGCCGGCAATCATTACTACGGTGATAACCGTTACGAGCATGGGAATTTCGTAGGCAATTGCTTGCGACACCGCACGAATGGATGACATTACTGCGTATTTGTTTCTCGAACTCCAGCCGGCAAAAAGCAGTGAGATTCCCCCAAGTGAAGCGAAGGCGAAAATTGCCAGAACACCGACATTGAGATTGTGGGCTACGATGGTATCACTGAAGGGGATGGTAACAAAGCTGACGATGGCCGGAGCCATGGCGAGAACAGGCGCGGCAATAAAGAGTGCTTTGTCGGCACCGCCGGGGATTATTAGCTGCTTGGCCATCAGTTTTATGCCGTCCAGTGGAGGCTGTAACAGCCCGAGGGGACCGTTGATATTGGGTCCGGGACGGCGTTGTATCCGGCCGGCTCCCCGCCGTTCGGCCCAGACCAGGTAGGCGGCGTTCAAGGCGGCAAAGCCTATGGCAATGACCACCGCGATGATTACGTTGAGTAGCGTTAATTCCATCTGAGTTCCCCTTTATCGATCAATTTCAGGAATAACGAGATCCAGGCTTCCCATGAATGCCAAAGCATCCATGATCAACATGCCTTTACAGGTTTCGTCAAAGAGGTGCATGTTGGAGTAGGTCGGTGAACGTAACTTGAGCCGGTATGGATTTTTACCACCGTCGCTGACCAACCGTATACCAAAATTTCCTCGAGCCGTTTCGACGGCCTGGTAGTAATCACCTGCAGGTGGTTTGATGATTTTCGGGGCTTTTTTCGGCATTATAGGACCACCGGGCAGTTTATCCAGTCCCTGTTCGATAATGCGCAGCGATTGCTCGATTTCTGCCATGCGGACCTTATAGCGGGCCAGTGAATCGCCTTCATTGTATACCGGAACATCAAAATCAAATTCGGGATAAACTGAATAGGGTTCGTTTTTACGGACGTCGTAGTTGATTCCAGAACCTCTTGCGACAGCGCTGGATGCCCCGTATTTGCGGCAGGTTTCCTGGGTCAGTACCGCATTGCCGATCAAGCGCTTCTGAAAGATGATATTGCCGGTGACCAGTCGATCGTATTTTTTCAGCGACTTGCGCATCCGGGGAATAAATCGTCTGGCCGATTCGATAAATTCATCATCGATATCATTGTAGAGGCCGCCGAATCTATAATAGCTGTAGGTCAGGCGTGAACCGGTTATACGCTCCAGCATGTCCAGGATATGCTCACGGTCCTGCAGGGCATACATCAATGGGCTGAATCCACCGAGGTCCATGACGAAGGCGCCGAACCAGAAGAGGTGTGAGGAGATTCTGTTCAACTCGACGGTAATGGCACGGATATATTCTGCTCTTTCAGGTACTTCGATACCTGCCGCCTTTTCCACCAGAAGGACATGGCCGTGGGAGTATCCCATGGCGCCGAGATAATCCATGCGGCTCAAGTTCATATAGAACTGCGGGTAGGTCTTCAACTCCCCCATTTTTTCGTGCATACGATGGATGTAGCCGATAACTGTCTCGGCATCGACGATATACTCACCATCCATTTCCATTTTGACCCTGAGTACTCCATGGGTTGCTGGATGCTGCGGGCCAACGTTGAGAACGAATGTTTCATCCGGTTGAATCCGTACTGGTACACTCATGCTTTAAAGTCCTTTAAGAGGGGATGGAAATCTGCGTCTTCCGGTAAAAGCAGGGGGATCAAATGAGGGTGTCCTTCAAATTTGATGCCGAAAAAATCATGAGTTTCGCGTTCATGCCAGTTGGCGCCGGCATAGATGGAGGTGATGGAAGGAACAACCGGAGCGTCTCTGTCAACCCTGGTACGGATGACGACTCGGCAGAGATCGAAATCGTATCTGCTGAAGTCATAAACCACCTCAAGCTGGTTTTCCTTTATCCAGTCAACCCCGGTGATGCTTTCAATAAAATACCCTAAAGAATCAACTATACCGACGGCCTCCAGGAGCTGCTCCGGATCAACTTGAGCATCGATATGGTAGCCATGCACCTGGTAGTCTCGTTCTATGACACCATTGGTGCGTACTGTATCTTCCTGTTTGTCAGAGGATTCAGCTGTTGTTTCGCTGTCTTCCTGCTGCACCTGCAGGTCGATGCCGGGATCTGCTTCCGGGAAAAGTGTCTGAAGAGCGTTTCTGGTCTGTTCGATTATCATATCACACTGCTCCGTTTGCTCAATACAACCAAATGGGGAAAAACAAAGTCTTGAAATCTACAAAGACGGTACTTCTTTTGACTGAGGATCATTCCACCTCTGCCAGCCGGAAAGTTTGTGCTCAAGTTCTATTATGCCCTGCAGTAATGCCTCAGGCCGGGGCGGACAGCCCGGTATATAAATATCCACCGGGAGAAACTGGTCAGCTCCGAGAATGATGCTGTACTGTCCTTCAAAGGCAAAGGGGCCTCCGGAAATTGCACAGTTTCCCAGAGCAATCACCCATTTCGGTTCCGGCATCTGATCGTAGAGTGTTTTGATGCCGGGCATCATTTTTTTGGTAATGGTACCTGCAACTATCATAACATCGCTCTGTCTTGGCGATGGCCGAAATACTTCAGCGCCAAATCGTGACATATCAAAACGGGCACAGCCGGTGGCCATCATTTCGATGGCACAACAGGCAATGCCGAAGGTGAGCGGCCAGAGAGAGTTGGCTCGTCCGACATTGAGAAGTTTGTCCAAGGACGCGAATTGGACGATAGATGAAGGGACACCTTCCTCTATCGTAGGTATGTTCGTTTTTCCCACTTGAATACTCCCTTAACCCATGCATAAACAACTGCGAGTGATAGAATTCCGACAAACAATACAATTTCTATAAAATCACGGTAGGATGCACTGAATGTTTCGCTGTTATACGCTACCGCTACTGGAAAAAGGAAAAGAACATCAACGTCGAAGGCGAGAAATATCAGAGCATAGAGGTAGAAAACCACACCGTAGCGAATCCAGCTGTCTCCGATAGGATCCATTCCGCACTCGATATATTGGTCTCGTTTGTTGATGATCTGTCTGGTGCGCAGAGGCATGAGAAGATACACTATCGCTATCGGTCCAAGAGCAAAAGCCAGGCCGCCGAGAGCAAAAGCCGTTATCCAGAGGATGCTGTCTCGATAGAGAAATTCTGTGAACTGTGGTTCCATGCGTACCCCGTCGTTGTTTACTTGCTGGTATGGCACTGTCCTGCCGCAGAGCGTGACTGTGTCATACGACTTGGTGATATTGTTCATTGCAGAAGGTCCATCTCTTCATGTGGCGAGAGTGGACTGCTTTTGCTAAAACGATGATTATCTTAGTAAATAAGATATATTTGTGTCAACAATAAACTGAATTGATATTTGGCACTGTTGTTCCCTGATTGGGTATTCTTATGGAGAATGGCGTATATAAATACGAACGCATCTCAAAAAAACGTGTAGCGTGAGGTACCCTTTCCAACGAATGCTTTCCCTGGATTGCACCATAAAAGTATGCTCACCTTTAGAGGTCTGCTTACTGCTATGATGGAAAACTCATGGGGCAATATCAAAAAAAAATTAACAAGAAGAGAACGGATTTAGATTGATGTTCACTTTTATTTATGTATATTGCGACAGCGCTTTATGAACATGCAGTTCTGTGATGAAGCCACTGGCAAAATATTTTGAACCGGAATGGTGATCTTTTTATAAATGATCTGATTGAAGATCACCAGTAAATTTGTGTAATGTTAATGATAAATTAAATTGAATAGTGGTGGGGAAATGTCTATTACATTGAGACAACTGGAAATATTTATAGCAGTGGCAGAAACCGCACAGGTTACAAAAGCCAGTAAAAAGTTATTTGTTACGCAGTCTGCTGTCAGCATGGCGCTGGCGGAACTGGAAAATCAGCTTGGCGGTTCGTTGTTCGACCGTCATGGCAGAAGTCTGCTGTTGAATGCTCGCGGACGATATCTTCTGCCGCTGGCTAAAGACATTACCGCGCAGGTAGCCAATGTCGAAACCATAATGTCTGAAAGAAATGACAAACTTACCGGACATATAGAGATTATTGCCAGTCTTTCGCTTGGCAATTATATACTCCCCTATCTCATAGGCGCTTTTAAGAGAATTCATCCTAGAGTGCATATTAATATGCTGGTGTATAATACCCAGTACGCTGAGAGGATGGTGCTGGATGGGGCGATGGATCTGGGTTTTGTGGAAGGGACCGCAAAGCATGAAGATATTGTGGCAATTCCATGGTTTGAAGACGAGCTTGTTGTTCTTGCTGGCCCATCCGATCCCATTTCTCACAACAAATATTTCGATGTCCGTACTGATATGAAAAACACCAAATGGGTTATGCGGGAGCAGGGTTCCGGTACGGCGTCGGTATTTCGTGAAAGAATGAAGGATTACCTCGATGATATTCAGATTGTCATGGAAATGGGACATCCTGAGGCGGTAAAGCGGGCGGTTGAGTCCGGGGTCGGTCTGGCTTGTCTTTCAACATTGACGGTATGCCGTGAAGTCGAAAACGGCTGGCTGAAGAGCCTGAGCGTAGAAGGCATCGATATGTCAAGGCAATTGTGGATGATCCACCGAAAAGACAAAGTGATGACAGAGGCAATGCAGGAGTTTCTCGATTTTTGTGATGTGATGTCTACCTGCGATGATGAACGCATCTGCCTCTCCTCTCCCTGGAAACTCCAGTCTCTCCTTGCCAGGCAATCGAATCGCAAAAAAGCTCAGTAGCCCTCAAAAGACCGCACAATAATGTGCAAACTGTGCGGTCTTTACCCGGTTCATGGTTAGCCCACCACTGAAGTGGATACTGTAAGAGAGCACATTTGCGGATCTTTTAGTTGTTAGAAAATGTTTTTGTCAAATGCCGGAAAAACTGATATGGGGTTTTTTTTAGTTAGGTGGATGTGAGGTGACTGGAGAGGGAATAGAGGTTTATGGGAGAGTGTTGAGTTCATTCCAAGTCTGCTGCTTTCGCTGCTGCAATGCGTTAAAAATGTGATTTTCACATGCTTGACAGGATCGTGTACAGACAACCATAGCTCCTTGCTTCGCGGCTCGCATTCACGGCAACCATTGCTGGTGAAAAATTCGGGGTAAGCGTTCTGAGGCTATGCTCTCTGAAGATTGTATCTCTTGTTGATGAGGTATGGCGATCTCGCCTGGTTGTTTGATTTAGCTGGGTGCCGTTGAGTCCAGAGTGGAGAGATGTACTGAAGAAGTCTCAGTGCCATGCTGCAGACGTGTTTCAGGCAAGCGAAGCAAAAGTGATACCGGTTGCTGCAGGGCCTGCCTCCAAGCCTTGAAATTTCAGATAATCTGTATCCGTTGCGACATTTTCCATCGTCTGGTGTGGTCACGATGCCTCGGGAATGGGCATTCCTGAGAAATCCTTCTTAGTAAACTATTCTTTCTAGAGTCAAACCTCGTGCAGGAGATGTCGGCCCAGCGGCACTTCTCTTTCTTGCGGTCAGAGCTGCTTTGAAATCATCAACTGTTCTGCTTCCAAGCCCCACTTCAAGCACAGTGCCCACTATGTTGCGGACCATGTGCCGTAAAAAGCCGTCTCCAGTAAAGGTAAAACTGTGAAAATCACCTCCTATTTCGCAAATATACGCTTCATGTATTGTGCGAGTTGAGCCTTTCCGGCTGGGAAAGAGGGGGTCACGCGATCCGGCAGTCTCGAAAGAGGCGAAATCGTGGGTGCCGACCAGCTCTTTCAGGCACTGTTTCATTGTATCAAAATCGAGTTGTTTACGAATATGGACAGTGTAGAGCCTCTTTTGCGGCAGGAGAATTTCACCGTTATAGATTGAATATACATACGTTTTGCTCGTTACCGAAAAGCGGGCATGAAAAGACGGAGATTCTTCAGATGCCTGGAGAATACGGATACTTTCGGGCAGCATTGAATTCAGTCCGGCTTTGAAGGCACCGGGGTCCATTGTCTTTTCGCTGTGGAAATGAGCAACCATACCGTTTGCGTGTACTCCTGCGTCAGTCCTGCCGGCGCCGTGCAAGGTGATATGGCGATTATGGATGATGGAAAGGCAGTATTCTATTTCCCCCTGGATGGTGGGAGTATTGGGCTGTATCTGCCATCCGTGAAAGGTTGTGCCGTCATAGGCAATGAGAAGGCGGATTGTTTTCATAGTTCTGCAGCATGCTCAGGGAAATCCTGTCTCTCGTTGCTCATGTAAGCAGGGAGCCTGGCTTGTGTGAGAGTAAAACGAATATGTTCCAGGCGCTGGAGATGCAGTTGTTTTTCCACGGCATGCTGTTTAGGGAAAAAGCGGAACGGCCTGAAGTCCTTCATCTTCACGGAAGCCGGACATGATGTTCATGTTCTGAACGGCCTGCCCCGATGCGCCTTTGACGACATTGTCGATCGCGGCCATTACAACGATACGGTTGGTTCGTCTGTCTATCTTGAAAGAGATGTCGCAAAAATTAGAGCCACGTACATGTTGTGTTGCTGGAAAAATCCCATCCTCGAGCAAACGAATGAATTTTTCCCCACCATAGGCGGAATGGTACATTTCCCTGATGCGTTCACTGCTTATGTCGCTCTGCAGGGCTGCATATATCGTGCTCTCAATTCCACGAGAAACGGGAAGGAGGTGCGGGGTGAAGGAAACGAGTATGTCTTTCCCCGCCAATAGAGAAAGCTCCTGTTCGATTTCCGGAGTATGTCGATGTGAAGTAACACCGTAGGGACGGAAACCGTCAGCAACCTCGCAGAAAATTTTATCCTGCGAAGCGGAACGACCGGCGCCTGATGCACCGGATTTACTGTCAGCTATGATGGTTCGGGTGTCAATGACGTGGTTTTGCAGCAGTGGTGCGAGTGCGAGAATAATAGAGGTCGGATAGCAGCCCGGATTTGCGGTGAGAGAGGTGGATGCTATCGATTCACGGTACAATTCCGGCAAACCATACACTGCCTGTTCAATATATTGCGGCGCGGTGTGCCTGTTGTACCATTCTTCATATACGGTAACATCTCTGAGGCGAAAATCTGCTGATAAATCAATGACCTTTTTGCCTGCATCAAGGATCTTCGGAACTATGGTCATGGCTGTTTTGTGAGGTACTGCAGTAAAAAAAAGATCGGCGCGTTGGCACAATTCATCTGTATCGATGTTCTCGCAGATGATGTCGGTGACATTACGGAGATGAGGGTAAACCTCGGCAAGTTTCTTGCCTTCATATTGCCGTGAAGTAACGGCAGTAATTCTGGCATGGGGGTGCGCGGAGAGTATTCTGGTCAGTTCTCCACCGGTATAGCCGGAGGCTCCTATAATGGCAATATTTAGCATATCCTGCCCCTTTAGTGTGAATGAATCGCTGGGTAAAGAGCGACGAGGACACCTATACAGGTCTGATTCTCTTTCAAAACGATGAATGCTGCCGGGTGCCGCTACATAACCTCAACGTAAATATGATGGGATACGAAGAGAACGAAAAAAGGGAATAACAGACAGTCTGCTATTCCCTTCTTGCTACCGCATATATTGTACAACTGTTTTCCGAGTGGAAATCTACAGAAAAAAAGTTTCCTGCTGCAGATATTAACGCTTGGAAAACTGGAATTTTGCTCGAGCGCCTTTTTGGCCGTATTTTTTCCGTTCCTTGCAGCGTGGGTCGCGTGTAAGCAGATGGGCCTGTTTCAGGGGAAGTCTGTTTTCGCTGTCAACTTCCAGCAAAGCTCGTGAGATCCCATGGGTCAGAGCATCGACCTGAGAAGATTTGCCGCCACCGGTTACGGTTGCAAGAATATCGAACTGTTCTGTGGTTTCCGTAATTTTGAAGGGTTTGTCAATTTTATAGGTCTTAAAATTACCACCGAAATATTCGTCGGCAGGCTGTTTGTTGACAATTACCTTGCCGCTTCCTGGGGTGAGCCATACTCGCGCAATGGCGGTTTTTCTTTTACCGGTTGCGTAATAACGGTCCTGAGCCATGGTTGATTTTCTCCGTGAAAATTAAATATCTAATTCAACAGGCTGCTGAGCTTTGTGTGGATGCTCGCTGCCGGCGTAGATTTTCAGTTTTTTGAGCTGTGCCCTGCCAAGTTTGTTTTTAGGGAGCATTCCCTTTACAGCTTTCATCAGCATATCGGTAGGATGCTTGGCCATCAGTTCCTTGGCGCTTGCTTCTTTGATTCCGCCTATATAGCCGGTGTGCCTGTAGTATTTTTTGTCATCCCATTTGTTGCCGGTGAGCTGAATTTTTTCGGCATTGGTGACAACGATGAAGTCACCGTTATCGATAAAGGTGGAATAACCAGGCTTGTGTTTTCCGCGAAGGCGGAGAGCGATCTCTGCTGCCAGTCGACCAAGTATCTTGTCTTCTGCGTTGACAACATACCAATCTTTCTCGATCTCATTCACTGGAGTTAGATATGTTTTCATTTTCTGCCTCAAGGTGATGCATTGAATAAAAAAAGGTTCGAACATTGCCGAACCTTTTATTGTCATGTTTTGGAGCGGGAAACGAGATTCGAACTCGCGACTTCAACCTTGGCAAGGTTGCACTCTACCACTGAGTTATTCCCGCTCATTTGTGCTATGTCAAAACAGAGTAATATTTACAAAGTTTATTCAGCTCTGTCAATTAAAAAAAGAAAATTATAATTCCTTAAAAACAATTGGAGAACTGCCACGAACGGCGTATAAATAGATATGGTTTTCTTTCACTGTTATGTGATAGTATATAAATATACTGTAACATAAAGCAGTTCCATGCAAATCTTATACGATGAACCAAGAGGGAATACGTTGAATAAAAGAACGACGACAATAGCACGAAAAACAGGAGAGACGAATATTCACCTAACCCTGGATCTGGATGGTGAAGGAAAACACAGCATCCGGACCGGTGTTCCTTTTCTTGATCACATGCTTACCCTTTTCACTGTGCATGGTTTTTTTGAACTGCACATTGAGGCTCAAGGCGATACCGAGGTAGATGATCACCATACTGTTGAAGATGTTGGTATCTGCCTCGGCCAGGCTTTCGCGAAGTGTCTAGGGGACAAGAGCGGCATTCAGAGGTACGGTTCAAGCTGTATGCCCATGGATGAAACCCTGGTGCGTGTTGTGATCGATCTCTCCAACAGACCGTATGTGCATTACAATGTCCCGGTAAGCAACCAGAAAATCGGAACCTTCGATACTCAGCTTGCCAAGGAATTCATGCGGGCATTTGCTCAGCATGGCGGAATAACTCTGCATGTCGACCTGCTTCACGGTGAAAACTGTCACCACATTATTGAAGCTGTTTTTAAAGGACTCGGCAGGGCGGTTCGAGAATCGGTGGCATCGCTGGGCATGAAGGGTGTATTATCTTCGAAAGGTTCATTGTAAACGGTGCCAGCGGCGCAAGGAGGTGGTTGACCGTTTCAGGAACGGTTGGAGTGAGGGCATGTCCATTTTCGGTAAACAAACCGTGGAGTGTCCTGGGTGTTTTCAGTATGATAAAATGCAGTATCTTCTTCTTTTATAAAAGGGGCATATTTTGAATATTTTTTTACGTTCCATTAGGTTGTCTGGTCTACTTCTTGCCTGCCTTGTTCTTGCTTCCTGCGCCGGGCAGGGAAAACGCAGTTCGTCTGCCGATGATATTACTCCTCTATCCTGCATCGTTGTAGTGCCGACCACAACGCCATATGCTCAGAATAGCGACGGCCTATCCACGGTAAACCTGGAATCGTTGCAGGAAGGTGCCGCCTATGTAGATACGGTTGTACTGGAAGAACTCCGTGCTTCCAAGGTCGATACCGTAATCGAAACAGCTCAGCTCCGCCTTGAACTCGAAGGCATTCAAGGAGGCAGACTCGGCGCCTTGCGAGAGATTGCCGCTGAATCGCAATGCAACTTTGTGCTGATGACGGTTCTGACTGAATTCCAGCAACGGCAGGGAGGAGAGTATGCAGTTGACGCTCCGGCTTCCGCCGCTTTTGAGATGCGCCTCTTTGATGCCGAAACGGGGAAAACACTGTGGATGGCATCTTTCAATGAAACCCAGGTTTCTCTGCTGAGCAACCTGTTTTCTTTCAACAAAGCGCAGAAGCGGGGCTTTAAATGGATTACCGTTGAAGAGCTGGTTACTCAGGGACTCATTGAGAAATTGCAGGAGTGCCCCTATCTGAATTAAATCTTACAGCATCTCTCTGTTCCAGGGACGCCTGTCGATGTCCCTGGAATGGTGTGTTTTTTGCGCTGCAATGATTTTGACAGTCTCGATTTCCTTCCATTCCGTTGTCGGGACGTTATTCCTCCCTCCTGATCATCCCTTTTCGCCTCGACAGGCATGTTGGTTATCATCCTATGAGCACACCCTGTAAACCATATCCAGGCGTTCCGAAGCGAATCAACAGGAAAATCGGCCAGGCTATGCATGACTATGGCATGCTTCAGGATGGCGACCGTGTCCTTGTTGCCGTATCCGGAGGAGTTGATTCTGCCGTTCTCGCCTGGGTTCTGCAGATGTGGCTGGCCAAAGCACCTATTCAATATACCCTTCAGGCTGTCTATATTGATAATGGCTTCTGGACCCCCGATCTCGGCGGCGAACCACCCGGCCGTCTGATTACGGCAATGCTGGAGCCTTTCGGTATTGATGTTGCCGTAATCAAAGCACGGCCACTCAGAGAAGAGGATCGCACATGCTATCT
>JAZBNU010000457.1:0-3325 GCA_036350815.1 Desulfopila sp. | reverse complement strand
TCTCAACTTCACTCAGCCTGCAGGTTGTACAGATCAATTCCAGGAGTTCTTTTTCAAATGGTTCCATAATTTCATCTACACCATATTCGTCATTGTTGCTTTGCCGCTATTCCGCATCCGCAGTCCCGTTATATTCTCAAAAAGATGTCCGGCAGCATTGAAAATGTCCACATCAAAAACCAGTTCGTCAACTTTTTTTTCTGTGACGATCACTCTGGTAAGGTAATCTGCTCCTGCCTGAGTGGGGCGCCAGACTGTTCTTTGGGCAAAACCTACCGGAAAAGGCACGAAGTCTACCATCTGCTGTCCCAGAACACAGGCTGCATGCATAGCCCCATCCAGAGGGAAAGGTGAGCCAAGCAATTCCTGAACAGGACGGGTAAAGGGCAGTTCTGGTGCCAGTAATCTCCCCCAGCCTGAGGATCCGGTTAGAAAAAGCGTATCCTGCAGAGTGTGAAAAGCAGGTCCGAAGGGGACCAGTTCGGCATAGATTTGTGCTGCACTGATCTTTTTCACCGGGGCTGCCGGAGGAGTGGTGTCCACTATCGCAGGAGGCGACACCCCGGTCTCTGTGGAAAAAACTATACGGCCGTGCTCCTTTATTCTCGTCATCTTTTTGAAGCGCATCTGGCTCAACAGTTTTATCGTTATCTGTCCCGCGCTGGATGACTCATACTCCACAAGTGCTTCCACCGCAGCAGTTTGAGGTGGAATCTTGAGAAACTTTTGAAACTCCAGGTTTTTCATAATCCTGAGGTTGACTTCAGGATGGGAGATTCTGCAGTGGTCCGCTAGCAGAAGCATGGTTTCAACCGCGGGAAGAACTACTGTATTGCCGACAAAGTGGTCTTTATACCATGGATGCACTTCGATGGTGCATCCAATACGGGAGCCGCTCATGAATGAGGGAATTCCTTCCAGAGGTTGATGGTTTTTTGGTCTATTTCAACAGGTATATGTCGGTCGTTCACAGCGCAATGTTTTGTATAACCGGTGCAGCAGATTTCGCCGTTATCGGCTCTGGTTATGAGATAGTCAAACTGCAGTTTGACCAGTTCCATCGATCCGGGGCGGGTATGAATATAAATCAGGTCGTCATAAAAGAGGGGAGAGTAATAATTTAACTCGGTCTTTATAATGGGATAGATAAATCCGCTTTCCTCTATCTCCTTGTAGGGATACTTCGCTTCCCGCATCAGAGAAGCCCTGCCAAACTCAAAATATCTCAGATAATTGGCATGATAAACAACCTGGGACCGGTCCGTGTCGACATAGAGTGTGCGGGTTTCCGAGCGATGCCAGATTTTACCGGTGCCGCGATCTTTAACATAGCAGGGTTTGTGCAGTATTTCCGGCTTGAAGGGGCGAGGTCTCATTTACACACCTCGCAGGACTATACAGCAGTTTGTACCGCCGAAGCCGAAAGAATTGGAGAGCACATGTTCATGAGGATGCTGCCGGACAGTGTCGGGAACTACATCAATATCATTGAATGCGGGGTCGGGTATATGATTGACTGTCGGCAGAACCATGCCCTGTACCATGGCCTCGATGGCCAGGGTCGCCTCGATGGCCGCAGAAGCGCCGAGAGAATGGCCCACCTGGGACTTGTTGGCCGAGACAGGGATATTGCTCAATTTCGGTCCGAAGACAGTGCGCAGACACTCGACCTCGGTGCCGTCTCCCTTCGGGGTTGAGGTCCCATGGGCATTGATGCTGCCGATATCACCTGGTGATATTCCGGCATCGTCGATGGCCTCCTGCATTGCCCGGACAATAGTTGTTCCGTTTGGTCTGGTAAAGTGATGCGCATCGGAGTTCCAGCCGATCCCTGCAATTTCTGCTTTCGCCTTCAGGCCATATGCAGCAATGGCTTCTTCTGCGGCTAGCACGAGCACAGCTCCGCCTTCTGCCAGAACGAAGCCTTTGCGGTCGAGACTGAAAGGTCGTGAGGCTTGGGTGGGATCCTCTGCTGCCCGGTCCTTGGGACCAACTTTAATGGTGGCCAGCATATTGGAAAAGCCTTGAATAATCTCTGGAACGATGCAGGTTTCAACACCGCCGGCAAGGACAAAATCGCAGTCGCCGTCACGAATCATCCGAGCACCGATACCGATGGCGTGATTCCCGGAAGCGCAGGCGCCCTGAGGGGAAAAAATAGGTCCGGTAAAGCCCAGCAGCATACCAGCCTTGCCTGCAGGCAGGTTAGCGCAGACATTGGGCAGGAGATACGGACTCACCTTCAGGGGACCGCTGTTGGCATAACTGTCAACTGCGATGCGGTAGGAGTCGGTGCCGTTCAGGGCGGATCCGATCAGACAGCCGGTACGGGGACCAGTGTCCTCGTCGATAGAGAGTCCGGCATCATCCAGAGCCCGCCGGCACAGTTCCATAGTCAGAAAAACGTAGGCGGCGTTCCACAGAGAAGTCTCTTTGCGGTCAACATAAGGAAAACGGCTGGGATCCCAGTCGGGAATCTCCCCGACGACATTGCTGCGGCTGGAGCTTTCGCAGCGAGTCAGCCTGCGAAACCCGGCTCGGCCGGCAACTGCACCCTGCCAGGTTGTGGCAAAAGTGTTGCCGAGTGCGGTTGCGGCATCATAGCCGACAACGAATACCCTTCTGTTTTTCGGTGGTTTCATAAGTGAAGATTACATTGATTTTTTAAAGACTGCACAGGCATTACAACCACCAAAACCAAAGGAATTTTTCAGAACATATGGCTGCTCGAGATGACGTTTGCCCTCTGCGACGCAATCTATAACGATTTGCGGATCCGCGTTGTAGTTAATGGTCGGGGGCAGGCAATTTTCTTTCATTCCCTGCAAAAGAAAGATGGTCTCAATAACGCTGGAAGCACCCATGGCGTGTCCGATGAGCGATTTGTTGGCGCTGACCGGGGGGATGGTCTTACCGAATACGGCTTGTATGGCATCGTATTCGGTTTTATCGCCTACGCGTGTGGATGCGGCATGCGCATTGATTGCGGCAATATCTTCAGGAGACACAGACGCATCCTTGAGAGCATCAGCCATACATTGTTTGACGGTATCAAAGAAGGGAGCGACAAAATGGTGTGCATCGGAGGTCATTCCCCACCCGGCCAGTTCGCAATGATAGGGCAGACCGTGGGCTTCGGCAAACTCTCGGGCTGCCAGGATAACAGCACCGGCTCCTTCAGAAATGACAAAGCCGCGCCGGTCAGCCGAAAACGGTCTGCTTGCTCTCTGGGGGGGCTCCTCTTCTTCTCCTTTTTTGGGAGAATAGACCCCGTTCATGGTGTAAAACCCGGCGACGATCGGTTCCACCAGAGCAAAGTCCACCG
>JAZBNU010000456.1:0-3189 GCA_036350815.1 Desulfopila sp. | reverse complement strand
CGCCCCTTTGAAAATAATATCATCCTGAGTATAGCCGATTCTCTCTCCTAGAGCGAGACGAATCTGTTCTCGAATCAGGTTGGGGTGGCTGCCGTTAATGTAGCTGATCCTTGCAGATATATCGTTTTCAACCTGGATTCGTGTGTTGACCTCCAAGAGGTATGGTTTGCCGGATCTCGAAACAATCCATTCCCAGGTGCCGACGTTGTCATAGCCGACATGCTCTGCCAGTTTGAGTGAGTACTCTTCAATCTGACGAAGCACAGCGGCTTCGTCGAAATCGTAGGCAAAACAGGATCCATGGAAACCGGGTGATGCTTCCACCCTTTTTTGCCTCCCTGTTGACTGGATCGTACAGTTTCGTGAACTGAAATGGACCCTTTCGCCATGACGGGAGCAGAGGAGCTGCACCTCAAGATGATTGTAGTCCCGCAGGCATTGTTCAATGAGAACTCCACCGTCGCCAAACTGCCTTTTGGCATAGTTCTGCAGCTGACGGTATACCCTTCTGAACTGCTCAATTTCAGAGACTTCTTCAATTCCCATACCGCCGCCGCCTGCTGCTGCCTTGATGAGAATGGACGGGTTTGAAATTCCCTGTTCCTCCTGGGCATCTAGAAGATGCTGGGCAATTTCTTCTGCTTCCATTTCATTGTAAATAGGAGCGTCTGTTCCAGGAATGGTCGGTATTCCCAGTTGGTTAGCAACTTTTTTGGTATTGATTTTGTCGCCCAGATCCCTGATGACTTCCCAACTGGGACCTATGAACGTGAGGGCTCTGTCGCGGATGGTTGCTCGGCGGGCAAAGCGGAAGTCCTCAGAGAAAAAACCATAACCGGGATGAATCGCTGTGCAACCGGTATGGTCAGCCACGGCGAAAATATCATTTGGTTCAGTATAGCTTGTTATCCGCCAGGCGTTTTGTTCGGCACCACTGGTGATATTTTTGCATACATGTTCAGAATCTTTATCCGCATCAGTATAGATGACAACGTAATCCAGGCCGAGATCTTTGCAGGCATTCATTATCCTGACGGCTATTTCGCCTCGATTCGCTATAAGAACCTTATCTTTCAAATCCTTCCTCGTTTTTCTATGTTTTTGCTTATGGCGTGCAGGAATACATGTGAATGGAAACAGGCTGGTACTGCTAACAATGATATTTATAAATTTGACCATACTATAGCCATAGAGTGGCAATTATTAAAGAGAAAAAAGCAATAAAGGTATAACCTCCAGATATTGATTGAAAAATCTAATGGCAAAAAAACGCTTGAGGGAAGAAGTGTTTCGTTTTTTTACGTAAACGGCAGCGTTGAGGGAGGTTTCACATGTCCTTGCAAATTGCAGAGAATGATCTTAAAGTGAACCTATCTTGTACAGGATGTGAAGGGAAGCCGGCAGGCAAATGGAAATGCAGGCTGTGTCTGGTCCTCTAAGTATTCAACGCTGTTAACATTTGCATGAAGTCCGGGCCCATCCTTCGTTTTGAGATGAGCTGCGTCACTGTACAGGGGTAATTCTTAACAGACCGCTTTGGTGGAAAAACCCGACATACCAGAGGTCTCTTTAAACAACGTTTATTGCAAACACATTGATAAGAATGGAAAACGAAATCTCTTCTGAAGCTCCTGAACCCCCATCGAGAAAAGGTATTATAAAGAGGCTCCTAGAGCTTATTCCCTATGGCAGATCTCCTGACACCAAGGAGGCCCTTGAGCATGAAATCCAGGAACTGCTTGAGGGAGGCGAAGAACAGGGGCTGATAAGCTCTCTGGAAGAGCAGATGATCTCTTCCATTTTTGATTTCCGGGAAACTCGTGCAGCGGAAATAATGACACCAGCAGTTGAAGTTGTCAGCCTGGATGTGGCAACCTCAATTGAAGATATTGCCAGAACCATAATTGAAGAAGGGTTCACCCGTATTCCGATTTATCAGGAAAACTCCGACCGGATAATAGGTATTCTTCATGCGAAAGATCTTCTTCGGATCTGTACAGCTCCGTCAAAAGATACCTTCGATCTCAGAGAACATCTTAAACCAGCTGATTTTGTTCGGGAGGACAAGCCTATTGTCGATCTTCTCAAAGAATTTCAGAAGCGAAAGACCCATATGGCCATGGTTACTGATGAATTCGGTACCGTGCGGGGGCTCATTACCCTGGAAGATATACTGGAGGAGATTGTTGGAGAAATAGACGATGAGTATGATATCGAAGAAGTCGATCTGGAAGTTATCGATGATAACTGTATCCGGGTACAGGGCAAGATTGATATAGAGGAGGTGGAGAAAAAATTTCAGATAGAGCTGCCTGAGGGGCCATATGAATCGGTGGGTGGTCTTCTCATCCACAGTCTTGGACGTATCGGCAGGACAGGAGATACGCTGGAACTCGATACCCTCAGATTTATCATTAAAAGCGCTACCCGAAGGAACATTAAAATAGTTGAAATCAGCCGTATAAGCGGAGAGCAGCAGTAATGCGGGATATTACGGTCCGAATTGGAATTGCTGCGGCATGCTGCACCGCAGTTCTTCTGTGGATTGCTCTGCCTGGAGGCGGGGATGCTGTTTTTGTCCTCCCCGTAGCATTGGTGCCGATGTTGTTTCTCAGCAGGGAAAGGTCTGTTCGAAGAAGATTCTTTTTCGGGCTGCTCACCGGGTTTCTCCATTTTCTTCTGCAGCTCTACTGGATAGTCATTGTCCTGGGGCGTTATGGCGGTTTACCCTGGTTTTTTTCCTATCCCGCACTGTTGCTTCTTTCTCTTTATATGGCGCTATATGTTGCCGTTTTCGTTTTGCTTGCCGGAAATATTTATGGCAGATGGGGAGGCGCGAGGGCCTTGTGGGTGCTGCCTCTTCTCTGGGTTGGACTCGACTGGTTGCGCGCTATTCTCTTCAGTGGTTTTCCCTGGATGGATCTCGGTTACGCGTTGTGGCAAACTCCTCTTCTGCTTCAGACAGCCGATCTCTTCGGTCACTATTTCATTACTTTTGTGGTTGTTCTTTGTAATACTCTGGTTTTTTTTCTTTTGTCCACAAAAGGAAAAGGAAAGATTTTGTCTGTAGTCATGGTTTCCCTGTTTTTTTTGGCGGTAGTTTTTTACGGACATTACCGCAAAACGCAACTTGAGAGCCTCATGTTTCTCGAAGATTCTGCTGTAGTGGGCATAGTACAGGGGAACATT
>JAZBNU010000455.1:0-4033 GCA_036350815.1 Desulfopila sp. | reverse complement strand
AGGATGGCAAGGTAGAGGGTGCCATCATGGTTAATCTTGATATCAGTGACCGTGCGGCACTGGAAAATCAACTGGCCCAGGCACGAAAGCTGGAGTCTGTCGGCCGCCTTGCAGGAGGAGTGGCCCATGATTTTAACAATATTCTGAGCATAATCATCGGACACGCTGAGCTTGCCATGGAAAACGTCCCTCCCGGCTCCCCGATTACCTCAGATTTGCGGCAGATATTGACTGCTGCGACAAAGTCAACCGACATTATCAAAAAACTGCTTGCCTATGCCAGGAAGCAAACTATCACCCCCAAAATATTGAATCTTAATGATGCCATTGAAAAAATGCTGCCGATGCTGCGTCGCCTCATCGGGGAAAATATCGACTTAGCCTGGCTGCCCGAACCACAGCTGCCACAAATAAAGATGGACTCTTCCCAGATCGATCAGATTCTTACCAATCTCTGTATTAACTCCAGAGATGCGATAAGCCATACAGGCACGATAGCTATTTCGACACAAACAGTGTCTATCAGCGACGAGTTCTGCACCAACCATCCCGGTGCCATTTCTGGTGACTTTGTCGTATTGAAGGTCGAAGACAATGGAAACGGTATGGACCACCACACCATGGAAAATCTCTTTGAGCCGTTTTTCACTACCAAGGATATTGACAAAGGTACCGGTCTGGGGCTCGCTACAGTCTACGGCATCATCAAGCAGAACAGTGGTTTTATCCATGTATCCAGTACACCGGGACAGGGCACCACCTTTACAATTCATCTTCCTCAACAGCAGCAATCATCCCAGGATTATCACACTGAAGAAGAAAAAAAACCGGAAATATCTGCCCAAAGTCATGAAACCATATTGCTGGTAGAAGACGAAGCGGCTATTCTACATATAGCGACAAAGATGCTGAAAAAACTGGGCTACACCGTTCTCGCCACAAACAGCCCAGCGCAAGCCCTGAACATCGCACAAGAACACCCGGGCTCCATCCACCTGCTGCTCACCGATGTGATCATGCCGGAGATGAACGGCAGAGATCTGGCCGAAGAAATCTTCCTGTTGCATCCGGAAATAAAATCGTTATTCATGTCCGGCTACACTGCTGATATGATAGCGCACCATGGTGTACTGGAGGACGGAGTAAATTTTATCCAGAAGCCTTTCACCCGCAAGAAACTGGGACACAAGCTGCGTGAAATTCTACATTCACAATAATTCCCTTTAACAGGATTTTTTCATGAAAAAAACCACGCTCCAATCAGCTGCTATCGTTGCTGTGGTTTCTTTTCTTCTCACGGCCAATAATGCCGGTCTTGACACCAGACCAGTCAACCAGACCTGCCTTGCAGAGCATATCACCCCCAGGATAGTCGTTACTGACGCCTTTCCCGGCAACACTTTTGTCAGGCCTATGATCATGAGGCAGAACGCTGCTGACAACACGCGCATCTTTATCGCTGAAAAGGGTGGAACTGTTCAAGTCATGGTAAATGGGATAAAGCAGTCAACACCTTTTCTTGACATCAGCTCCCAGGTGTCTTCCGGCGGGGAACAGGGTCTCTTGGGGATGGCATTCCATCCAGACTATGCCACCAATGGATTTTTCTTTGTATCGTATACAGATTCAAACGGCAACTCGATTATCTCGCGATTCACCCGTTCAGTCAATAACTTGAACCGTGCCGAGCCAAACTCCGAAACAGTGGTTTTAACCCTCGACCAACCCTACGCCAATCACAATGGCGGCAATATAGATTTCGGTCCGGACGGATTCCTCTACATTGGTTTCGGTGATGGTGGCAGCGCTGGTGACCCGCTCAACCACGCTCAGGACCTCAGTACCTGGCTGGGAGCAATTCTGCGACTTGATATTAACGGGACTCCGCCGTATGCGATTCCAGCGGCAAACCCTTTTGCGGCTCAAACCTGCAATCAGGCAGCCAGAACGGGAATATGCCCGGAGACCTATGCATATGGACTGCGAAATCCCTGGCGGTGGAGCTTTGATGCGGCAACAGGCGACTTGTGGCTTGGTGATGTCGGCCAAAATCAGATTGAGGAGGTGGATCGCATTGAGAGAGGCGCCAACTATGGCTGGCGTTGCTTTGAAGGAACGGAAATCTACAATTCAGCAGGTTGTGATGCCATCTCAGCCGTTGCTCCAGTTGTCCAATACAGTCACTCTTCAGGCCGCTGCTCCATTACAGGAGGATACGTTTATCGCGGAACAGCTATTCCGGAGTTTACCGGGTACTACCTTTATGGTGATTTTTGTACTGGCGAAATCTGGGGATTACCCACTGCCGGGTTGCCAGATACACTACCAGTGTTATTAACAACAAGCATCGGCAACATCTACTCATTTGCTGAGGATAGAGATGGCGAGATATACGTTCTGCAGAGCAGCGGTGTGATTGGCAAAATAATTATGGATCGGAGCGGTGGTAATCCTGACCCTGTCCCTGATGCTCTTTCAGAGACTGGCTGTACTGATGCCTCTGACACCACTCAGCCTGCTGCAGGAATGATACCCTATGGCATCAACGCTCCTTTTTGGTCGGATGGATCGGAAAAATCGCGCTGGCTCGCGCTGCCGGATACTTCGCGTATTGTCAATACTTCGCAAGACTGGTATTTCCCTCCCGGAACGGTATTGATCAAACAGTTCAAGGTTAGGGGAAGGTTGATCGAAACACGCCATTTCAAGCGGCATACCAACGGTGTCTGGGCCGGGTATACCTATGAGTGGAACGACCTTGAAACCGATGCCGCCAGAATCAGACAGGGAAAGACCAAAACCATCAATAATGGGACAACGTCCCAACAGTGGGTCTTTCCCAGTGAGTCAGAATGCCTGGTTTGTCACACCGCTGCTGCAGGACATAGTCTTGGCCCTGAAACCACACAGCTGAACATGGATTTCTCCTACCCCAGTACAGGCCGGACTGACAATCAGCTCAATACATTGTCGGAGATCAGACTCTTAGAGAACAAATTAGGTGATGTGCCGAAAAATTTACCGGCACTGGCAAATCCTTACAACATTGGCGAAGATCTCACTCTGCGCGCCCGGGCATGGCTTCATACCAATTGTGCCGGCTGTCATCGACCGGGAGGAAGCACCAACTCATCTCTGGATCTGCGCTCAGATACCAAACTGAGTGCAACAAACAGCTGTAATGTTCCCGCTAACAGTTCAGGAACGGGATGGCCAACGATTCTGCTTAATCCCGGAAATGCAACCACATCCCTGCTGCACTACCGGGCCAACTCAAGGGACGGTATAACTCAGATGCCGCCTCTTGCTTCGACCCTTGTTGACCTGGAAGGAACCGAACTCCTGAAGGACTGGATCAACAGCCTTGATAATTGCACCCCATAAAAGGCACAGCGATAAAATTGGGCTGGTCATCAGCTATTCAATGACTTGATATTTTTTCTTTGAATACGGGAGACTGTTATTCTCACAAAATAACATGAAAATAACAGTCTTCTGAGTCTTTCTTAAAAAAAAATCAAATCTGTTCCTTGACAACGAATTCCAGCCAGCCTACCGTTTTTAGGCGAAAATTTTCACGTCGAATTATGATGAGGGACAACTTCCTTTAACAGCAATACCAATGGAGGTCTTCCCTCTACGATCATCATCATCAAATGCATTGTTGACGAAGTTTATCTTAATATTACCTTTTTTTTCCTTGATTTTGCCTCTGGTCACACTATCCCAATGAGTCATACTGATTTCGTCACCATCTAATACCCCAGAGAAATATGTCCATTCGACATTTGGCAACACTTCTACTTGCCCATAAAAGAGTGTCCCAAATTCTCCTTCTGTCTGTGCCATAAATTCAATTTCATACTCTTCTTCCCAAAAACCAGCTGAACCATAGGTTCCCTGCGAATAAGCTGATGACATGGAAACGCACCATGTCCCTACCAGATCTGGCGCTCCAGATGCCGGCAACGCAAAAAGAAGAAATATTGACAGAGATACAAATAAGGTGATTAATTTCATGGCTACCTCCCTT
>JAZBNU010000454.1:0-2156 GCA_036350815.1 Desulfopila sp. | reverse complement strand
TTCTTCGTCCGTTCTTCAATACCCTCGCGGTCCATACCATGAAGCCTGATTATCACCGGATCACTCAGCCGGTCCTTGAATTTGTCATATAGTCCGAAGATAGAAGGCATGTAGTATCCTTGAAGGAAGACATGCCCCAAATGATGCTCGGCGAGAAAATCAAAATATTCACTTTTCAGATAATTGGGATTTCGGATCTCAATACAATACTGGTATCCTTCTGGAAGGCCCTGAAGGAAGACTTCAAACATTTTCATGAAATGACTGAGGCCGGCCATCTTGATTTTATTGAGGTATTCGAACTGAAACATCAGAGGACCGATATGATCACCAAGTGGTTCCAATGTCTTCAGGAATTTTCCCATCAGTTCAGTGGAGAGGAAATGTGTGTTGGGAATCAGAGGCGTGCTTTTCGTCTTAGTATAGTGGTGGGTCAAGGTGATGCTGTTTGGGACCTTGATGCTGAACAGAAAGCCCGGTGGTACTGAAGCTGCGTATTCCTCTACGACTTCAGCTTTTGGCAGAACAACCGTGTTCCCTTTAAACAGGGACCAGAACCATTGGTCGATTTCAACTGTTGAGAAATGCCTGCTGTATTCCTGGAGATAATTTATCCCTTTTCTCTGGGAATAGACCAACCCCTGCCAGGATTCATATTTCCAACTGCATGTGCCGATTCTGAGCCAGTCTTGTGTTTCCATGCTTAGCAAAATAAGATCTTTTTTCCTGAGAACAACACGGGTCTAATGTTTTGCTGGAGTTTCTGTAAAGCAGCCCTGCTTTGCCACAATTTGCATTTTTGAATTTCTGTTTTTTAGGCAAAATATTTTCAAGTTGAGTGGAAAATCGCGCAATATTCTGAGATTACATTCACGTCTACTTTCTTGTCGGGTAAGAACCTGCAACCCCAAAGTAATCCAAAGTTACATTTTCTTTATCCCCATTTTTCGTATTCTTAGCGTACCTGTCTCTCTTTGGAAAGCAAACGGGCAAGAGATGATCTATGTTGAGCCGAGCTTTGTGAAAAGAAAAAATGTTGCCTCAAGTGAAGTTCTTCACAGCATACTCTTGCAAAATCATATACTATAGCAGCACGGATAAAACCTTTAACTTTTACCCAGGATCCAATAGACATGAATCCCATTTGCATTATAGACGATCAGCCTCAGATCGGTGCCACAGTTTCAGGTATATTGACAGACGAAGGATATGATGTTGTTGTATTTGAGAACGCAGAAAGTTTCTGGCAGAGCCTTGATCATCAGGAGCCGTCTCTCGTGCTGCTTGATATCTGGCTCCCAGGTGTAGACGGTTTGGAGCTGCTGAAGCGTTTGCAAAACCGTTTTCCAACGCTCCCGGTCATCATGATGAGCGGTCATGCCGGAATAAAAACGGCCGTTACCGCCTTAAAAAACGGTGCCAGCGATTTTATGGAAAAACCGCTCCATCTTGAAGTGCTGCTGGAGAAAGTGGAATCCGCCATAAAACATCCGCTTTCGAAAAGCAGCTCGGTTTCTATTGCAGAAATAGGACCTGAAAGTGTCGGTCCGGAATCCTTCGCTCCTGCCGATACGGTTGAGATTGTCGATTCTTCTGAACCTCAGCGAACCATTGGCGGAAATGTCGTTCTTAACGGTGTTGGACTCTTGAGCGGTACGAAAACAGGGATTATTCTCAGTCCTCTGGGCATAAATGAAGGCATTGTTTTTCAGAGCCTGGATGGGATGACTATTCCGGGGCACATCACCTGTCTCGAAAATTATTCTAAGAATACTCCAGCCCAAATCTTCTCGGCCAATTCAACCACGTTGGAGAAGGGGAGACAGCAGGTTCGCACGGTTGAACACCTTATGGCTGTTTTGTCTACCTATGGAATAACCAATGCACTCATAAAGGTCGACGGAGAGATACCCAACTTTGATGGTTCTGCCAAGGAGTTTGACAGCCTCCTTCA
Source organism: Desulfopila sp. (assembly GCA_036350815.1). GTDB lineage: Bacteria > Desulfobacterota > Desulfobulbia > Desulfobulbales > Desulfocapsaceae > Desulfopila_A. The sequence continues at coordinate 202 of JAZBNU010000454.1, read as the reverse complement.
GCAGGCCGGAATTGTTGAGCAGCCGGCCCTAGCCAAGGTCGCAGCCATTAGAAAAAAGATTGGAGTAGGTATCGAGGAGAGTGGAGAAAAGCACCTTTATGCCGAGCCTTTTGAAGGATTTGAAATAGTTATGCGGGTTGATTATCCTCTGCCCATTGGTGAACAGATTTTTACGTTCAACCCTGCAGAAAAATCTTTTTCG
>JAZBNU010000453.1:0-4289 GCA_036350815.1 Desulfopila sp. | reverse complement strand
TACTGTCATGGCCCATCCTGATAGTTTTTCTTGCGGGAATCGGTCTTTTCTTTGTAAATTTTGGGAGTGATGAGTGGGTTAGTCGAATTGATTCTTCAATAACTCCAGATGGAGATCTGATATTTGACCGTCTTGAAACCTGGCGAGATACAGCCGAGATTATTAAGGTTTTCTGGCTCACTGGCGCGGGTTTTGGTACTTTCGTAGATATATTTCCACTCTATAAATCAATAGCAAATCAATATGTATATGATCATGCTCATAACGATTATCTCGAACTGCTCACCGATGGGGGTGTCATCGGTTTTGCGCTGGCAGCCTGGTTTGTATTCGCTGTGGTTGGCAACGGCTGGAAGATGATTGCTGTTCGGCGAGATAATTTTTCTATTCTTATCGGCATCGGCGCTCTGGTTGGCATTAGTTCCATGCTGCTTTTTGCCATTACCGATTTTAATATGCATAATGGTGCAGACGGTCTCTATTTCTTCTTTCTATGCGGTCTGCTGGTGTCTTGCGGACATACACGGTTCCAATATCGCAGCAGTGCGACGTTGCTGGGAGTGATGCCGGCGAAGAGCAGAATTGTTCTGTTGGTGTCTGCGCTTCTGCTTCTGGCCGGCGTGCTTATTTTTCCATTGCGTACTTTTATAGCCCAGCAGATGTATCAAGGTGTTGCCGATGTTTATCTAAGCCGGCAATTAGCTGAGAGCAAGATGGAGGAACTGGCTGTCCAGGTTAAAAAAATCAGCCGTTATGACCCCTTGGAAGGGGCTTATTCGATGGTTTTGGGTAATATTGAAAAGTATAGGGGATCTGAGGAGACTGCTTTGCACTATTATCTCATGGCCGCACTGAAAAACCCATTACGGGGAGAGTTTCTCCAGCAGGTGGCCTTGGTGCTGCCCGAAGATAAGCTGGACCTGGCGGATGATCTGATGGAGCACAGCTATAAGCGCAGCTTCAAAAAAGATATTCTGATGTTGAATTTTGCAGAATGGTTGATATGGCGAGGGGACAAGGAGCAGGCAATTGAGGTCTTGCGTGAGGGGTTGGCCGGAAAAACGAACTTGACTGAAGACGCGGTGATGCTGCTTACCACCCATTTTCGTGCTGAGGAAATTGCCGGTATCCTGCCGGACAGAGTGGGGCCCTGGATCAGTATAGGAAAATTATACGACAGCACCGGCCTGTATGAGGAGAGCGAATTTTTCCGCAAGCGTGCCCTTGAATTTATCAACAATGAAGAGACTTTGCGCAGTTCATGGTATTCTCAGCTCTATTCTTTTTATAGAAAGCAGGGTAGAGAGGAAGATGCTGTAAATGTATTACGCCAGGCTGTTGAAAAATTTCCGGAAAATGTAAGCTTTCATCTTTATCTCGGAGATTATTACAAAAAGCAGGGGATTCTCTATCGAGCCAAAGAAGAATATGAACGTGCTTTGCTCTTTGACCCGGACAACACCGCCATACAGCAAAGGCTTGAGGGGTTATAGAGCAATTTGACGCTAACCCGTTTGCATCAGGTATGTGCGGGATGGCGAGAATGTAGGTTGGGGTGGAGTGCAACGTAAGCCCAACAATGGTGTTGTGCCTTTGTGTCAATCCTGGATGTGTTTGGCGGTGAATTGCGCCATGAGTTCGTGAATGTTGTATGGGGGGCGGACTTTGAAAAAATGGTCAACCACTGCATGCCCGACTTCGTGGGAGATAACTTCGAGGTTGACGTTGCTGACCGAGAGGTAGATGGTTTTCTCCGACAGGCTGTAATAGGCAATATGATTTGCACTTCGGCCGTAGCGTTCCTTGTACACTCGAGCCACATCAGACGCACGTGGGAGAAGAACCACGGTGATATGCATGTTGTCGGGGAACATATCGAGAACCACCATTGCCTTCTCGATAATGATATCGATCTTGGCCATACCTTCTTCCTCGCTGGTAACCACGTTTCTTTTGCGGAGAATTCTAAGCAGTGATCTGCCAAAATAGACTCTGTCGTTAAATTCACGAACCAGTTTCGGATCGCTGTAGCGCAGAGTCGCATGGCGGCTTTTTTGTTCGAAAGCGAAGGCACAGATCACCTGAGAGAGTATCAGGAGAAGGGTCAGCGCGGATATGCGGATGGAACGGTTAGTCATCGGCTAACGTGTAAGTTCCAAGGATATTCTGGATTTTTGCATTGTTGTTTCTGATGGCGTTGCAAATGGAGTCCATATCCTCTTTGGATAAAGAAGGACCTTTCAGGGAACTGTATTGATTGAGGAGATCATTTATCGCCCTAGAGCGGCGGTTGAGTTCGCGTATCTCAAGAGAGAGGGAGGTGTTGAAGGCATTTATTTTTGCAGCCAGTTCTTTGCCTTCATCCTTATCGCGCAGATGGATTTTCTGGGAGAGATCTTTTTTGCCCATGCTGTCCAGAGTTTTTTCAAAACGAAAGATGGGCCCTGCTATGCGATGGGTGCCGATCAGTGCAGCGATAACAAGAAGCGTGGCACAGACAATGAGGAAAATCCAATTGGCGGCCAGGGCATTCTTGAGAAGCATTATCGGCGTACTTCCCATGTGGAGATCGTTGTTCTCGTAGGAAATGGTCATGGTGTCTGCTGAAAAGAGACCAAAGACGGTTATGAAGAACAGGCACCCTATCGTTACCGCTAAAAAAACCGCCAGAATAATTTTTCCCTGGAAGTTCTTTTTGATAAAAAAGTTTTTCGCCCGCCTTTTATATGTCTGAGCCATAATTATTCCTCAGTCTTGTGGTAGGTTATGGATGCTTTTGCTCGAAGATCATCTATCCAGGCATTGACCTGTGTTTCAGTTTTGGCCTGTTTCAACTGCCGGCGCAGAAAGTCTCTGTCAAAATTTTGACCATTTGTGCTTTCTCCTGATACTGATTCGAGGTAGACCATCATTTTATCATTTCCGGTGACGAAGGTTGTGCGCGTTTCGCCAGGCTGCATTGCGGCCAGGGTTTGCTGCAACTCCCCGCTGAGGTCATCGAAAAGGGAGGAATAGTGTTTTCCCTTGGATTTGATGACTTCCGGTGAGGCAGTCGCTGAGGTCTGCATAGTATAGAAGGTAAAGGTTTTACCAAAAGAGCTGAGATAGCTGTCGACTTCGGCGTCGCTTACATCAACCTCAATATCATTGTTGACTCTCTCCATGAGAAGTTTGATCAAAGAGTGCTCGTAAAAAATTTTCAGGGCAAGGCGGAAGCCTGGCTCTTTGTCGATATTGAGACGCTGCGCTTCGGTGATTAATAGCTGTTTCGTTATGATTTCATTGATAAAATCCTCATCCTCGCCATGATGCTTGTCGAGGCCTCTGTAGTCCTGGATCTCTGCTCTGGTCAGTACGCGGCCGTTGATGGTGACCACGGCATCATTGTTTTCGGGGGCGTCTTTGGGCAGCATGGCGATGATGGTTGCCAGAGTTGCTGCGCCGACAATGGCCAGAATGATTAGTAGGTATCTCATGTTTGCGAATAGGCGTATTGATTTGCGTATATGCCGATGTGTTTATAGTCGGCGCCGAGTGCTTTTTTTCATCAAGCATCATCGTTAACTATCCAATGAAAATGAATCTTTTGCAAGTTGTTTGTAGGCTTTGCATAAGTTCGAGGATTTGTAAGGGCATGTCAGGTGAAATGGACAGGATTGTGGGGTGAGGTGAGGGGTGGCGATAATACATCTGGTTCTTCGGTGTGGGAAGTGTTGGTGTTGGGCTGTACCAGGCATAGCGTCAACCTGCCCCGGATGTATCATGAACATTGTTGCAAATTTTTACCGTGAGGTTCTCAAGGGAGAAGTATTGTAGGTGATTAATATCTAATGTTTTTTTCAATGTATATGAAAAACCAAGGCCGATCCCAGGCATTTTTGAATTACCGGGTAGTAGCCGAGATTGTGTTGTATAGGGAAGTTGGTTTTAGCGAGGAAGGTGGGGGATGGTGAGGATGTAGTTTGGGGTGGAAACAGGTATGCCGCAACTCAAAGTGGGGAATTGCGGCATTGGAGAGAGGAGGAGGGATAACGTAACTCGAGTTACATTTAGGGAATCGAACTTACGTTGTCGGGAGACTTCTATACGTATATATCAATTCGGCCCTGTTTCTCGGCGCCGGTCTGTTCAACTGGCTTTGCCTCAAGGGGCTTGCGGTTTTGCTGTACTGTTTCTTCCTTTTCCAGGGCGCGCTGGGTCAGTTCCTGTTCTACGTTTGTCCGATTTGGAACCAGTTCTCTGGCTGTAAATCCTGTTGAATTTATTTCCATGGCATGCCTCGTTATGTT
>JAZBNU010000452.1:0-2870 GCA_036350815.1 Desulfopila sp. | reverse complement strand
TGCGGCACGGCGATGGGACCCGTTGGGCTTTGTGATACCGGTTCCGGGGTATTCGGATGAAAAAATAGATCTCTTCCTGGCGCGGCAGCTCAAACCGGTCGCCCAGAATCTAGATCCGGACGAAGTGATCGAGGTTCACGCCATGCCGTTTGAAATTGTGGTCAACATGATTGAAAAAGGTAAAATAAATGATGCCAAAACCGTGGTTGCGGTTTTTCGCGCAATTCAAAAGCTGGATCTACTTTAGGTTTAGGCGTCCTTGAAGGATCCTCGCCGATGCTTGAAACAGAGCCCCTGGCCGGTCTCGTCTGTGGATGGCGCAAGCACCTGATGACGGAACCGTGAGGCCAACCCCCTGAAAGCGTCCCGATTGAATTTACACGGTATGCGCCAAAGTGGTCATTTTGCCAATGCTTCTTTTACGGCAATACCCAACTTTTCCAGCGTGTAAGGTTTTTTAATATATTTGCCGGCGCCTAACCTCTGCGCCGCATTGACACGTTCGGTTTCGGAATATCCGCTTGTAATAATCGCCTTTTGTTGAGGGTGTCGCTTGACAATTTGCCTATACGTTTCCAATCCGTCAATCCCTGGCGCCATGATCATGTCCAATATCACCAAATCCACAGAATGATCTTTCATGAATTGAACAGCTTCTTCGCCACTTGACGCAGTGGTTACAGAATAATTCAATTTGCTTAAAATATTTTCAGCAAGATCCCTCTGCTCCTTAAAGTCGTCAACAACCAAGACTGTCTGCTTGTGGCCCAAATATTTCTCTACCGGTACAATTTCCTTTTCCTTGATTTTTTTATCCTTCGTTACCGGGAAAAAAAGAGAGAATGTGGTTCCGACACCTTCCGTGCTTTTAACGTCAAGATATCCTTTAGTATCATGTACCGTGCCCCACACAACCGCCATGCCAAGGCTGGTGCCACTTTTGCCCATTACTTTTTTAGTGTAAAAAGGTTCAAATATTCTGGTCAAGTCTTCAGCCGAAATACCTATTCCGACATCTTTTACCTGGAGCACGGCGAAATGTCCTTCCTCTATTTTCTCATACCCCCTTATTGGCGTGTCCACGCACCTGTTACGGGTTGTAATGGTGATTTTCCCTCCTGATGGCTGTGCTTCAGCTGCGTTTGACACAAGATTCATGATTGTTTTTGTCAGTTGAGAAAAAGACCCTTGAATATTCGGCAAATTGGCTTCAAGGTCGGTTTCGATAGTGATATCTGAATGGTATCTGGACAGTTTTTCATATTCTGGTGATTTCAAATATTCCGAAATGATATCATTCAAATTCAAGACACTTTTATTTTCCACCCCTCTCCTTGCCAGCGTCAATAAGTCTTGAACAATTTCAGCCGCTTTTTGACCGGACCGCTGCATTGTCAAGATAGGACCCCTGAGTGGACTGTCCGTTTCAAGATCCAGCAGAAGCAAATCAGGATAAGACACGATTCCGGATAACACATTGTTGAGATCGTGGGCCACTCCTCCAGCAAGCAAACCGATGGCTTCCATCTTTTTTGATTGCTGCAGTTGCCTTTCGAGTTTTAACTGGTCGCTTTCTTTGGCAAGATATTCAAATTCCACCGCAACCATTTGGCAAACAGTTTCAATCAAGCTTAAATCCCATTCGTCAAACTTTTTCTTGTCCCCGAACATGTTCAAAATGCCGGTAATCGCGCCACTTCGATCCAGAATTGGCAGACCGGCATAGCTTTCCGCCTTTACCTCTGACAGGTATGGGGATTGTGGGAATTTTACATACGCCTCTGACGTGAGGATAATCGCTTTCCTTTCAATGGCAATCTGCATGCAGGGCAAACCACGTGACGTTTCGGAAAAAGCGCTTGGATATCTGTTTTTGCGTGCAAAAGCAATCGAATGGAAGCTTTTTTCAGACGGCTGAAATCTCAATATGAGCGCATTGAGGCCCAACGTTTCAGATAAGGCATCCGCCATTCGTTTAAAAAAATCTTCTCCACGATTGGTGATTGCGATACGATACAAATCATGTATCCATTTATTTCTTTCTTCAAGCCACAACATCATTGTGGCAATATTGTTGCTCAGGAATTCGAGTTCATGGATTCCGCTATACTCAGGCGGCCTGCCCGTTTGCAGGGCACTGATAATGTGTTTCAGCGGCCTTCTAAGAAAACGATCCTGAAACAGCAAGATCAATACAAGCCCCAGTAAAAGCAGGATACCGGTAACAATATACGCAATTTTAACCCGTTTTATCAGAGGACTATACGCCTTCATGTCCTTTAGCAATTCGACATGCCATCCCCAGGGTTTAAACGTGAAGTGCTGAAAATAATAGATACCATTTTCAAAATGAACTTTCGAGGCAAGGCCTTTTGAATGGCGCTCGGCAATAAAATGCATTAAACTCGGTTTGATTTTGTATTTGAGCAATTCCCCTTTTTGTAAATCAATTAACCGGCATCCTATATTGTTTCTTCTGACATACTCGTCGATAGCACCCAGGGTCACCGCTTTTTTAATGGCGTTTGCCTTGCGGTCGTCCATTTTTCCGGTTTGCATCAAATCTGTAAAATTGCTATCACAGATATCATATACTTCACTGGTAATATTGGTCAGCGCCTCGGCAATCTGTCCATCGGCAAATTCTGAAACAGAGCGCAAGACAAAAAAATACAGCCCCATGCCGACAAGGCAAATAACCACCACAACAGGAAAAATCATCTGAAGCGGCAGGCTTTTTAAAATCCGTTTTCCAGATATTGACATTAAAATACCGGGTCCGCTGTTTTAACCTGCTCGGGCCAAACCAATTCTTTTTGCCCGTCTTGCCATTGTATGATAAACGTGTGTTGTCTCACCTGTTTCCCAGT
>JAZBNU010000451.1:0-8168 GCA_036350815.1 Desulfopila sp. | reverse complement strand
CCGTAGGCGGAAAAAATGGCATGGTATTGTTTTGGCTCATAGGCTCTGGAGACCGCGTTCAATTTAACGTTGCCGTCACTTACTTTAGCATAGGTGAAGGGGATTTCGGCAGAGGGATCAAGCTGCAGGTTGTAGGCTTGTAGGATTTTATCGAAATACTGTGACGAGTAGGCAGTTGGCGAATTGAAAAAAAAGGGCGATGCTCCCTCTGGAAAATCTATGGCCGACGCCTGTGTGCTGATGGACAGCATGATAAAGACAATAAGTGCTAGCAGTTTTCTCATATCAAATTCTCCTTTTCTCTGATGGGATATAGAATATCTCGAAACGAGATATTATAGCAGCTTCGTTTAGCATCTGTTGCTTGACAATGAATTGATTTTTAAGAGAACAGACAGCTCTAAATAAAGACCGGGCTGGGGGCGTGGATTCAAGACCTGGGATCACCCATCTGCAAACTATAAGCACCAGGCTTCCCGTAGCAAGACTGTTTTCTGTTCTCGAATGAAATAAATTTTTTTTACATCGGAACAAGGTCTCACCATAGAAAGATTGAGCCATTAATTTAGAAAAAATTTAGTTGGGCTGAGAGAGCAGAATGGACTGTTCCTGTTTGATTTCTACAAGGAGTTTCTGTCTGTCGCCTTTTTTCGATATTGAACTCGGAATACTTTTGGTGGAGTTAGGTTCGGTTTGCGCGGTCTGCTCCAGGTTGTTTCATTGAGATGGTAACGGCTTTCTTTGGTGAAAGCTTTGAAAAATGGCTCCTCCTCGGTGCGAGGATCCGGGCTGATTTGGTTGAGGGTTGCAGGTATTTCGTTCTGTATCGTCTCCTCATGATAAATTGCCTTGGTAGAGTCGATCACCTGTTGTTTCGGATCGCTGGCAGTATTTTTCTCGTCGAAAAACACCCCTTATCCCTAGCCGACTATAAGGCTTTTTTAATGAAGCACCATTCATTTTTTTCTTGACGGATTACAAAATATGCGATACTGACTGATTAGTCAGTTAGTTTCGTGTCGGTGAAATATGTGGGGTGTGACATGGCAAGGATCTCGAAAAAAAACAGCATACTGGAGGCGGCAACCTATCTTTTTTCCGCCAAAGGGTTCAGCAACACCTCCATGACGGAGGTGGCCACCCTGGCCGAAATATCGGGTGCTGCAATTTTTTATCATTTCAAAACCAAGGAAGATCTGTTCGTCTCGGTACTTGAAAGTGTGCAAAGCGGAATTCTCACTGAATTTTCCAAATATGTCGCTAAGGAAGATTTTCATAGCGGTCTGGATATGCTGCTCGGTGCTGTTGCATTTCATCTCCATCTTTCAGAAACAAAAAAAGAGTGGTTCGTCTTGCTGGACAGATATTCCACCCACGAGCTTGCCGCAGACAATAGGATGAGCCGACAATATCTTCAGGATATTTATAACTGTCTGGTGGATATTTTTGAAAAAGCTTTGATCGTGGGGCAGCAGGACGGTTCAATCCGTGAGCTGTCATCAAAACGGACAGCGCTGATAATATTTGCCATGGTAGACGGAATCAGGCATCTGGAGAATATAAATCTCTATCATGCCGGATCATTGTATAGTGACCTCGTTGCTTTGTGTCGCAACTTTTTAGAAAACAATTAATTTCAGGTGAGTACGATGCTCAAAAATGTTTTTCCATTCTTAGTTTGGTTGAAGGGCTACAATGTTACCGCCCTGCGGCAGGATCTCCTGGCCGGGCTGACGGTGGCTCTGGTGTTGATTCCGCAGTCCATGGCCTATGCCCAGCTGGCAGGTATGCCTGCATATTATGGTCTATATGCAGCCTTTCTGCCTCCTATGATTGCTGCTTTGTTCGGGTCGAGCCGGCAGCTGGCCACCGGACCGGTTGCGGTGGTTTCCCTGATGACTGCCGCCTCCCTTGCCCCACTGGCCACCTCTGGAAGCGAAGGCTATATCGCCTATGCGCTCATGCTGTCTCTGACGGTCGGAGTTTTTCAGTTTCTCCTTGGCGCGCTTCGTCTCGGCCTGGTGGTCAACTTTCTCTCCCACCCAGTCGTTAACGGTTTCACCAATGCCGGCGCTATCATCATCGCTACGTCCCAATTGAGTAAAATGTTTGGGGTCACTGTTGATTCTGCCGCTCATCATTATGAGACTATCATAGAAGTGTGTAAGGCAGCGCTCCATTATACTCACTGGCCCACTTTTATTTTAGGAGCCGGCGCGTTTCTGCTGATGTTTTTCGGTAAAAAGTTCGCTCCCAAGCTTCCCGGGGTTCTTATTGCTGTGGTTCTTACCACAGTAATATCCTGGGCTATCGGGTTTCAGCATAATACCAGAGTGGAGAGCAGTGCCATCAATTCCGAGGAAATACGTGAGAAAGTTGAGTTATTTAACACAATACTGCAGGACAAGCTGGAACTGGAAGAGAAGCAGACCGAAGCGAACGAGCATCTTGATGCCATGAAAAAGGAGAAAGATACCATCGCGGTCCTGGAGGCCGACAACAGCCTGCAGATTATCCGTCATAAAATAAGCAATCTGAAATATCAGGCCGGCACTATTCGAGCCGAGCTGCGCTCGCAGTTGTTTGATGGAGTTTCGCAGGATGATGGCAATATGATTTTTTATCAGCAGGGAAAGACTCCGGCTGGTATCGAGACCGACGGCCGGACCTGGCGTTTAAAAGTGGGCAACTCTCCGCTGGATCAAGGTGCGCTCCCTATGACCGGCGGAGGTGCCGTTGTTGGAGATATCCCAAAAGGTCTGCCTTCTCTGGTGATGCCTGAGATTAACATCAAGGCCTTGGGACACCTGCTCTCAAGTGCGGTTATAATTTCCCTGCTTGGGTTTATGGAGGCAATTTCCATTGCCAAAGCGATGGCCGCCAAAACCGGCCAGCGGCTTGATCCCAACCAGGAATTGATCGGCCAGGGGTTGTCTAACATTGTCGGCGCTTTTTCCAGTTCCTATCCTGTTTCCGGTTCTTTCTCCAGGTCGGCGGTCAATCTGCAGGCTGGTGCGGTAACAGGTCTTTCCAGTCTCTTTACCAGTGTTACCGTCGCTATTGTACTCCTGTTTTTCACCCCACTGCTGTATCATCTGCCACAGTCGGTGCTGGCTGCGGTCATTATGGTTGCCGTTATCGGACTGATCAATGCTTCCGGTTTTATTCACGCCTGGAAGGCAAAAGTCCATGATGGGGCAATTTCGATTATCACCTTTGTGATGACCCTCGCTTTCGCTCCGCATCTTGATAAAGGCATAATGATCGGAGTAGCGCTATCAATCGCGGTATATCTCTTCAAAAGCATGCGGCCGACCGTCTCTTCTCTGTCCCGTTATGAAGATGATTCGTATCGGAATTCCGTTGTTCATGGCCTCAGAGAGTGCCGTCATGTTGACATGGTCCGCTTCGACGGCCCACTTTTTTTCGCCAATGCCAGCTACCTTGAGGACCAGATCAGTGATCGCATGCAGAAAAAAAAGGATCTCAAACATATCGTTATTGTCGCAAACGGTATGAACGATATTGATGCATCGGGTGAAGAAGTGTTATCATTGGTGGTCGAAAACGTTCGCAGTGCCGGAGTAGATATTTCTTTCAGCGGCGTCAATGAGACGGTTATGGCTGTTTTAGAAAAGACCCATCTGATAGAAAAAATCGGTCGCGACCATATTTATCCCACTATGGAAAATGCCGTCTGTATGGTGCATGAGTCGAGTCATAAAGGTTCAGACGAAAGCGACTGCCCTCTGACGAATGTGTGCTATATAGCTTAAGATACTGATTATTTAGGAGATTTTTATGTCTGTGATTACCGTTATGGAAGCCGTATTCAGCAACAGTTCTCTGGTGATCAGTGAATTGTGTGCCAAGTCGTCTTTCAAATATCTTACCCCGGAAGAGATAGTCGCCAAAGCAGCGCAGAATTCAGGAATGCCCGAAGATAAAATACGAAATGCTCTTCTGGCTAAGGCATCTATATTTAACCGTTTCACTCACGAGAAAGAACGTTCTGTTGCCCATCTTCGCCTGGCTTTAGCCGATATTCTCGACATGGATGACCTGATCCTGAGCGGCCCTGTGACGCTGCTCCTTCCCAAGCGGATAAGCCATGTACTTCGTGTTTGTCTGGTTGCTGAAGCCCGCTACCGTGTTAAGGTGGCCATGGAGAATGGCCGGTTTTCCGAAAAGCAGGCCCGGCAGCAGCTGCGTCAGGAGGAGGAAAATCTCTCGGCATGGTTGAAGCTTATTGAAAAGGGCAGCGATCCCTGGGCTGCTGAACTGTACGATATCGTCCTGCCGATGGATAAAAAGTCGCCTGCAGAGGCAGCTGATTTCATTTTGGAGAAGGCGGCAAGTGAGGTTGTGGCGAAAACGTCCGCTTCCCGGAAAGCCCTCGAAGACTTTCGCCTTGCCGCCAAGGTCGGGGCTGCTCTTGCCCAGGAGGGACATAATGTGGCGGTTGATGCCAAAGAGGGCGATATTGTTTTGACCATCAATAAAAGTGTCCTGATGCTCTCTCATCTGGAAGAAGAGCTGGTCGGGATCGTTAAGAAGGTCGAAGGAGTGGGATCGGTAACCACCAAGGTCGGAGAAGCTTTCCATCAACCGGATATCTATCGCAGATATAATTTTGAAGTACCTTCCAAGGTTTTGCTGGTTGATGACGAAAGAGATTTTGTCCAGACTTTGTCGGAGAGACTCCTCATGCGCGAAATGGGATCCGCTATTGCCTATGATGGTGAAAGTGCCCTGGATATGATCGCAGAGGATGAACCCGAAGTCATGATTCTTGATTTGAATATGCCTGGAATCGACGGCATTGAGGTGCTGCGTCGAGTCAAGAAAGATAAGCCGGATATTGAGGTTATTGTCCTCACCGGGCATGGAACAGAAAAAGACCGCAAGGTCTGCATGGAACTCGGGGCTTTTGCTTTCCTGGAGAAGCCAGTCGATATAAAAGAGTTGAGCGAAACATTGATGAAGGCAAATGAGCAGGTCAGAAAGAAACGGTCGGCCTGAGAAGGAAGTGAGCCATGGCTGAGAGAAACGCCCTGATTGAGCGCGGCATGTTGATTTTGTCCCAATTGAAACCTGCTTTCCTGCGTCACCATAGTGACTCTGGTGGGTCGGATGGGCAGATCTTGAATTTTCGCCGGATTTGGGAACTGGCTATTCTGCTCACTTCGATTGTTACTCTTGTGCCTTTGATTCTGATTACCAGTGTAGACTACCAGTATACTAAAAGAAGTATCGAGTCGGAAAACAGCCTGAGGACCCTGCGGGTGGCCTCCAATATCAGGCATTCGATCTCCTTTTTCTTTCATGAACGGCTTGCGGCGTTGTCGTTCATTGTACGTGACAGCAGCTATGAGGAGCTGGCCGACCCTGAAAAGCTTGAACAGATTCTTCTCAATCTCCGGCAGAGCTTCAGTGGCTTTGCCGATCTTGGACTTATAAATCAGAGTGGGCTGCAGGTCAGTTACGTCGGTCCTTACAATCTCCTGGGCAAAAACTATGACGGTCAGCCATGGTTTGAGGAGGTTCAGGAAAAAGGCTTTCATATCAGTGATGTTTTTCTGGGCTTCCGTGATGCGCCCCATCTGGTTATTGCGGTGAAACGCCAGCTGGCTGACGGTCAGTTCTATGTTCTGCGCACTGCCTTCGATACCGAGCGGTTTAACGGACTCATTGCAAATTTTGATCTGAGTGGACGCGGCGAGGCTTTTGTTATCAACCAGAAGGGTATTATCCAGTCTCCAAGCCGGCGCAATGCCAAGCTGTTTGAGAAGGTTGAGTTTGCCGTACCACCACACTCGGAAAGAACCGAGGTGATGGATGTCATGATCAACGACGAGTCCTTTCTGGTGTGTTCTGCCTATATCCCAGATACACCGTATATTCTGATAGTATTGAAGGAAAAAGAGGAGCTGATTAAGGTATGGAAAGGAACCCGTCTTCGGTTGATCGGCTTTCTGGTGGTCAGTATTGTTGTTATTCTTCTTGTTATCTTGGGTGTTTCAACATATATGGTTAATAATATGTATACACTCGACCAGCGTCGCCTGGCTGCTCTGCATAAGGTGGAGTATTCCAATAAACTCGCTTCTATTGGTCGCCTGGCTGCTGGAATTGCGCATGAAATCAACAATCCGCTGGCAATTATTAATGAAAAAGCCGGCCTGATTAAAGACCTGTTTACCTATACCAAAACCTATCAGAACGATGAAAAGATCATTGCTCCACTTACATCGATTATTTCCTCTGTGGAGCGTTGCGGCAAGATTACCCGCAGACTGCTGGGGTTTGCCCGCCATATAGATGACAGTGTTATTGATACTGTTGATGTTGTTGCTGTGATTGAAGAGGTGCTCAGCTTCCTTAAAAAGGAGGCGGAATATAGAAGTATTGCAATAAAAGTCGAAATTGCAGACCAGATTCCTCCCCTGCAATGTGACCGGGGGAAACTGCAGCAGATTTTTCTCAATATCGTCAATAACGCCTTTGCCGCCATGGATGTGGGTGGCAAGCTTGACATAAAGGTGTCATATGATAGTCAGGAGAGGATTCTGGTGAAGGTTCGTGACAATGGTTATGGTATTTCTCAGGAAGATATCGGAAAAATTTTTGAGCCGTTTTTTTCAACAAAAAAAGGAAGTGGCGGTACGGGACTTGGGCTTTCCGTAACCTATGGCCTGGTACAGGAAATAGGCGGAAAGATAGGTGTGGAAAGTGTCGTGGGAGAAGGGACAACCTTCACCGTTGCATTGCCGCTCACCGCTTCTACAGCAGACAGAGAGTAAATATGCGTGTTCTACTTGTTGATGATGAAAAAGAATTTGTGGCAACACTTGCTGAAAGACTTTCCTATCGCGGCATCGAGGCCGATTTTGCCCTGGGAGGCGATGATGCCTTGCGTATGGTAGGTGGTGTCAACTACGATCTGGCGGTTCTGGACATGAAAATGCCGGGAATCAGCGGTCTGCAGTTGAAAAAGCGCCTCGCCGAAATATGCCCGACACTGAAGTTTATCTTTCTTACAGGACACGGTTCGGAAGAAGATTATCGCGCCGGCTCGCGGGAGTCCGTATACTATCTGGTCAAGCCTATCAGCATCGATACTCTGGTTGGGAAGATGCATGAAGCAATTCAGAAAGAGGGAACAACCCATGGGTGAAAATTCCGGTTGGACCAGAGATTTGGGGTTACAGTTTTTCGGTAAGGTTTCCGCCTCGATTTCCCATGAGATGAAAAATGTTCTGGCTATAATCAATGAAAATGTTGGCTTACTGGAAGATCTTGCCTATATTGCCGAAAAAGGACAGCCTATTGATCCAGAGAGGATGAAGAAGACCTGCCTGAATATGACCAGGCAGATCAAACGCGGCGATACAATAATGAAAAATCTCAATATCTTTGCCCACAGTATTGATGAGGCGAACAAAGATATTGATCTGTTTCGGCTGGTGGAGCTGGTTGCATCTTTGGCATCACGCCGTGCCGCATTGCGCAGTGTTTCGCTTGTGGTCCGGGAACCTGCAGTTCCGGTTTCTCTGCTGGGCAATCCTTTTTTGCTGCAGAATTTTCTCTGGCTCTGTCTGGAGGAGGTGATTGAGACGGTACAGAGCGGTACTGAACTGCTTCTCTCGGTAGAAAAGGAAGAGAACTGCAGCAGCATAATAATACAAGGGGATGGAGGGCCTGTCTTTGCAGCCGGCAAGGAAATGAAGACCGTGCCGGCGGCTATGCTTGCCGAGTTGAGGGCAGCAGTCAAGACAAGGGGTGATGGCCGGAAGCTGTTGCTCTCCCTGCATTGACTTGTGGTTTGAAACTTTTTTGCACAAACCCAACCAAAAGAGGATAGACATGAGTGAGAAAATATTGCTGATTGACGATGAAGAGGAATTTCTGGAGGCGATGTCAGAGCGAATGAAGGCACGGGAAATGGACGTGTCAACAGCCTCTTCGGCTCGAGATGGTTTACTGAAAGCTGAGGACGGATCGTATGATGTTGTGATTCTCGACCTGCAGATGCCGGAGATGGATGGAATAGAAACCTTGAAGCGGCTCAAGGAAAAGAATCCCGACCTCCAGGTGATTTTGCTGACGGGACATGCGACTGTGCAGAAAGGTATCGAAGCCATGAAGCTTGGCGCCCTTGATTTACT
>JAZBNU010000450.1:0-9787 GCA_036350815.1 Desulfopila sp. | reverse complement strand
CAGCCTTACTGGACACGGGCGGAGATAGAAACATCAGATGCGCTGGCGGGATATGAGCTGGTCTATTTGCAAGATCCTGTTGAGGCCTTTCTTTTTCATGTGCAAGGGTCAGGCAGAGTGAGACTCGCAGACGGAACCGAACGGGCTCTTCAGTACCGTGCCAACAACGGTCACCAGTATGCCAGTATAGGCAAGCTCCTGGTGGATGAGAAAAAAATCAGTTTACAGGAGGCGGATACAGCGGCAATCAGGAAGTATCTCAGCGATAACCCAGGTGAGTTGCGGCGTGTTCTGCACCACAACCGCCGCTATATCTTTTTTGCCTGGGCGGATAGCGCTCCTCCTCGAGGAAGCATCGGTCTGCCGTTGACTCCAGGCAGGTCCATTGCCATTGATAGCAAGGTTCTGCCCATGGGGGCTGTTGGTTATCTGATCAGCCGGAAACCGGTGATCGGGGATGATGGTAAAATCAGGGGTTGGATACCTCTGCGTCGTTTTGTGGTGCCACAGGATTCCGGCGCTGCAATACAGGGTTCCGGACGAGTTGATTTGTTCTGGGGCAAAGGCCGCGCTGCCGAAATCTCCGCTGGGGCCATGAAAGAGAGTGGTTATCTCTATTTCCTGATAAAAAAACAGCATTGAGGAAAGAAAATGACCGGGAGATCAGGTATCATTACGCTGCTCACCGATTTCGGGTATCAGGATGAGTACGTCGGGGTTATGAAAGGGGTGATCTTACGCCGTTTTGCAGCTGCCTCAATCATTGACCTGAGCCATGGCATCGCACCGCAGCACATTGAACAGGCTGCTGCAGTTCTGGAAAACGCATATCGTTATTTTCCCGAAAAGACGGTTCATCTCACAGTTGTTGATCCTGGAGTTGGTACTGGCAGGCATATTCTTCTCCTTGAAGCTTTCAATCACTTTTTTATCGCCCCGGATAACGGTATACTCACAGCTTTCCTCCATGTTCCAGAAAATATCAAGGCTCTCTATCGTCTCAATCTCATGGAAGATCCAGCTGTCAGCTCTACATTTCACGGCCGCGATATCATGGCCCCGGTTGCGGCAAAGCTTGCCGCCGGCGCCGAGATGGAAGATATGGGAAAGCCTGTTGCTCCATCAAGTTGTGTCGCTGTCGCAGTCTCCCGGCCTGTTATCGAGCAGCACCAGCTGAGAGGGGAAGTTACCGGTATTGATCATTTTGGCAACATCATCACGTCGATCAGCGCCTCCGATCTCAGCAGACTGCGCGAACCTTTCAAGATTGAGATAGGGAACTTTCAGATGGAGAAGATACACCGCAGTTATGGCGAGGTGGCGTCCTTTTCTCTGGTAGCATTGATCAACAGTAGAGGCATGCTCGAAATTGCCAGAAATATGGGAAATGCTGCCCAGTATGTGGATTGTCGGGTAGGTGATCCTGTAGCGGTTCGGCTGCTTCCCGAAAAAGCAGGATGACCACTGCTTGTTTAGCTTAGCGCAACGCTTCTGCCAGTTCCGTCACTGCCATGGCATATCTGTTGGAATGGTTCCAGGCGGTGATGGCATGGAAGTTGGGATAGCCTGCGACATAGCGAAAGCCGCCGCCTTTATCGGGGTGAACTTCCAGTCCGACGATGGATACTTCTTTGCCTTTGCCGGGGGCTGGAAGAGGAACGCCTTGGGCAGAACTGACGGTTTGATAGTCAACCCGGCCCCTGCGCCCCTTCAAGTTGGCACTGATGAGTTCCTGGGACTTCAGTTGAGTGCCTATATCTATATAAATTGGAGCATGGAGCTGCCAGTGGTAGCGCTTCAAATAGTTGGCGATGGAAGCAAGAATA
This sequence comes from Desulfopila sp., assembly GCA_036350815.1. Taxonomy (GTDB): domain Bacteria; phylum Desulfobacterota; class Desulfobulbia; order Desulfobulbales; family Desulfocapsaceae; genus Desulfopila_A. The sequence goes on along the minus strand of JAZBNU010000450.1, from coordinate 7,961 downwards.
TCGTCTATGGAGCCGAAGACGTCACGCTGCTTGTCACCATCAAAGCTTACGGCATATTCGCGGAAACTTGAGGGAATAAACTGCGTTTGACCGAATGCTCCTGCATAGGAACCCATGATACTATGAATATCCATGCCGTTTTCACGGCAGAGCAGAAGGAAATGGACCAGCTGGTTGCGAAAGAAGGTGGACCGTCGTGGATAGGCGTCAAAAAGTGTGTTCAGGGTCTGGAAGACATTATAGTTGCCGAGGTAGGTACCAAAACGGGTTTCGATTCCCCAGATGGCAATAACAACTTCCCGGTCTACGCCGAGTTCTTTTTCTATCTTGTCGAGCAGCTCTTTGTGTTCAACGAGTTTTTCCCTGCCCTGCCTGATGACATTCGGAGTGACGAAAAGCGGCTTGTAGTCATAGTAGGGTTTGGCTTCCCACTGCTTGTCCATCAACTCCAGCACTTTTTTCTGGATTACAACACCATCGAAAATCTGACTGAGTTCAGCCTTGCTGTATCCGTGTTCCTTCTGTAACTCTTCAAAGAGTTCGAGGTATTTCTCCTGTTTCAGGTCGATAACCTGTCCATCATCCACTAAATCCGCGGCTTTGGAAGAAGATGCATCTGCATAGGAATACGCGATGAACATAAAAAAGCAGAGGATAAGGAGAATTAAAAAGTTGTTGAAAGAAAAGAAAGCTTTAATGACATCACCTCATGTTTTCGTGTTGGAACCGTTGGAGTCCTGACGATATATAGTATTAAAGGCGGCAATAAACTCCTCCAGCATTTCAGCTGGTAGATTGTTGATACCGGCTGCTGCTGATCTTCCTCCTCCTGTAGGGAAGTTTCGGCATAAGAGATCGGCATTTTTACGGTTTACGAGAGGTGCCCGAACACTTATCTGCAGGGTACCGTCATCGTTTTCGACGATAAGAGCGTGCGCGGCATCCACTTTCTCCCGGGCTTTCAAATTACTGAAGACCCCGGCTATCCTTCTGGACCAGGATGCTGCGGGAAACCTGTAGATTCTGTTTACTTCAGAACCATCAATACATTTTTGCCCCATGGCTTTTGCCATATCTTCTTCATAGCCATTCTTGAGCCTGTTAACAAGGTCTGTTGCCTCATGAAAATGAAATGGGTCGGTATAGGACCGTACCGCCCTGTAGAGATCAGCAGGGTGAAAAAGGAGGTCTTTCAGTCTCGCTCCATACCCATTGTAGTTAAAAAGTTCGCCGATCTCCTGGAGAATATTTCGTTCTTCCTCACTCAGAGAGGCATCAGCTGCAAGCTTGTTGGCCTGTTCGTGCAGGTTATCGCCAAAAGCTCCGCAGATGGCCCATTTGCTGAATCTGCCCTGCAGCATCTGGTTAACGATGAGCGAGGTACAGGTCTCTGCCGAAGGTTCGATATGGTGTTCCAGCGCAGCAGAAAAGGGAATGTCGCCAGCGAAGTGATGGTCTATATAGAGGATTGTATTGTCGTTTTGCAGCAGTTCATCAAGAGCTTCACGGTTTTTGTCCAGAGAAACATCGAGAACGGTGATGATAGAAGAACGGGCTGTGTTGATCCTGTTAAGAAGAGCAATGTCCCGCTTTACTCCGGTAATCAACTCGGCATGATCGACCGGCGAGGAGAGGCGGAGCTGATGGAGCGCGAAAATGCCGTCGGCATCGCCGTTAAAAACATCATATAACATAACAAAATGTTGCTTCTCTGGTGGCAGTTTCCGTTTTTAACATCCCACATGGGTGTATTTGTGTTTAAAATAGAATGGCCAATTCACAGTTATCAAATACATAGTTCGTTTATTCTCGTTTTTGTGACAGCTCTGCAGGAGTAATGCATTAAAAGCTCAGTCCCAGGGAGCTGCCGATATTGGCCAGATTGAATACCACCATTATTCGTTCGTCTGTAGGAGTATATTGTGTGTTCAACTGGACAGACCAGCATTGGGCGACATAGGTGAGAGCGACAGTCGCCTCGTTTGTTTCTTCTTCGGAAAGAGAATGCTCAATATAAAAATCGGCCCGGACCTGAGGGAGCAACTGAACCTTGAACGAGGCGTTGATCTGTTCGGTATCCAGTAATTCGTTGTAACGGTAATCAAGGCCAAACCAGTCGCCCCGGCTATTCGTAAAATATCCTTCAAGACCATGAGTGGCGTTCTGGTCACTTTCCACGGGGAGTTCGGCTTTGTAGGCAAGGGAAAGCCCTGGCAACGGTCTCCAGCCCAATTTCATTGCAACGGGAGAAAAAGGCTGGTCGGAGGCTTCGCTGCGCAGGTCATAGCTCTGCTCGATACGGACATAGGCATATTGACCGGTGTAACTGCGATTGGTGTCATAAAAGTCAAAAAAACTGTCAACGCCATAGGTTATGGCATTTGTTTCATCTATCCTGTCGACAGCATCGAAACTGGGCAGGTCGTTCTGGTTATCATCAGGGATATACTCATACTCTGCAAAGGGGCGGATGCTGTGGGAGAGAGAGGCACGTTTGCCTCCGTCGAGAGAGTAGTCACGCACCAGCATGGTGGCCAGGTCGGTGCGGAAGACGGGAAGAAATCGAGTCGGAGTGTCATCTTCCGTCCAGGTGGCATCACCATAGGTTTCTACAGAATACATGGTACCGCGTACACCGATTTCAGCACGTGATTCGAGGTAGTTTCCCAGCGGTACAGGTGCGCTTATGCGGGGAAAAAGGTCGATTCTATGGCCGCCGACGCCTTCTTCTCTCCAGTAATTGATATAGTCGGCATCCCAGTTAAAGGTAATTGGGGTTTCCTGCAGCGTCAACGCACCGGAATAATCAACACTTGGCAGTGTCCATAAAGGTGTCGGACCGCTTTTATCGGCACGTATGTCATTAATGGCGAGGACGTCGATATTCAGTGAGGAGCCGTTCCAGGATTTAAGCAGTTTCAGCGAATTGTTGCGCTGGTCTTCGCTTTGATTCTGAAAGCCGCGGCCGAATGTTTCAAGGAATGATTTTTGCGAAGCGTTAAAGCCGGTCATGCCTGAGCTGAATTCTTCCAGGTAATCACGATCGGAAACGACGTCGAGATCGAGTCTGGATATCCAGTTGTCACCGAAATCATGATCAACCTTGCCTCGCAGCCAGTATCTGTCGCTGTTTGTGTGGGTGAAATTGGTGTCTCGATAGTAGGAAGTCGTTTGGTCAGAACCCGAGAGGTCATCATCGAGATAGCTGCCCGTCAAAGTACCCTTATTGTTTTCGCTCGCAACGTAGTTGAATTCGGCACCGGGCATGAAACCACGGTCTGAGTAATAGGCAGGGTAGAATGTGAGATCGGTTGAGTCGGATATGTTGAGAAAAAATGGCAAATTGAGTCCGAAACCGTCCCTGCTCGAATTGGAAAATTCCGGAAAAAGCAGACCGGTTTGGCGGGTGTTTTTTACCGGAACTACCATGTAGGGCAAGTAAAAAACCGGCACATCCTTGATATTGAATTTTGCATTTTTGAGAAAGGCATATCCTCCAGGTTCTATGGTTGCCTCACTGCTGGAGAAACTCCAGGGAGGAACCTCTCCCTTTTCAACTTTACAGGTTATGACCCATCCGTCTTCTATGCGGTAGGAGTTAACACCTGTTTTTTCTACTTTGCGTCCTTCAAGATGCAGTTCGTGGTCTTCGCGGGTAATGACAGCTCCAGCAAAGGAACCAAGTTCCTTGCTCAGATCAATCTGCGCTTCATCGGCTGTGAGCCTGTCCTCTCCGGACTCGATACTGACATTCCCTTTCGCATTGATGCTCTGCTGGTCAATATCGTAGGAAATCCAGTCGGCTTTGATGATCGTTTTAGTCTGGTATTGCGGTGCCTGCTCTTCTGTCAGGTCATCGGGCGTCATTTTTGGCTCTTGCACCTCTTCACCCAGCAGTTCAGCCCAGGAAGAAACTCCAGTTTGTCCTGAAGGGGCCGGTTTTGGCAGGACTTTTTCTCGCTTTTCCAGGATGATGCTTCCCTCAGCAACGATTCTCTGCGGCTTTTCGAAGCGGGTGATCTTGTCTGCTGAGATATTCCATTCCGAAGTAGCGGTTGATTCAGCAAGGCAGGTAGAGGAAAAAAGGAAAAGAAAGAGTAACGCGGGAATAGCTAAAATGCGTTGTGGTTCCTTAAATTGTGGCAAAATTCTTGTCACAGTTTTCTCCTTTTCAGCAGAAGAGATTTTCAATGAAAATACTGTATAAAAACAGAAATAAATAATGATAGCCGGTTGCTCGTTGAGTCAGCTACAGAACAAACAGAAGAATGGCATAACACCTTCTTGCTTTTGCATGACCAGGAGGAGCAGAACTGTTCAACCGAGTGTCTCCAACCTTCCGAGGGTAACTTTTCGGAGGGTATGGTGTCAAGACTAAAGTCAGAATTTACCTTGATAATGAGAGGAAAGTGTTTTATTTTCACGAACAGTTATGTGATTTTATGTATTTTCGGCCAGTTTTCTGTTTTGAGTGGCTGAGAAGAACAGCAAAAAAGTTGCACAACAGCTTATTACCAAAGGAGATAACTCCCTTGGTCTCAAAAAGGTTATGCGCAGGTCTTCTGCAGAAAAAAGGGAAGAGCAATTGAGCAGCTCTTCTAACGAGGGTGTGTTTTCAGGATGCTGCCGCTTCATTTCTGCTCTCTTTTCAATGTAACCCCAATAGAATACGGACCGATCAGATGGTTCCATACCCTGGGTATATTGAAAGAGTTCTGTTATGGAGTGCTGTTTTGTTATCGGAACCACACCGGCGAAACTCCAATCCTGGAGAAGGCAGGCCTATAAAGAAAAAGAATTGCAGGTCTCGGATACTCGATGACCTGAGCAGGACCAGAACCGTTTCGGTACATTATTACTTCCAGAGAACGTACTGTAAACACATACGGTTTTGACGGGAAACAACGTTTTGTTGACAGCCGGATGCGGACGAAGTGCATGTGGCTTTGCTTAAAGGCGGGTTCTGACGGACTATGTCTGAAAAGAATCGGTTCCCCGGAATGCAAATTGTTCTGCAGCGGTGGCTGTAAAGCCATTATCAAGATTATTGGGACAATACCCGGCCAGAGAGGCGAGGTATGGTTGCATTGACAGTTGTAGCCGCAGGAGTGTTTACTGGGGCTACGATTATGGAAAATACATGACGGACAAAAAGAGTTCAACACCTGAACAGGAAAAAGAAAAAAGCGAAAAACCCGTAAAAGCAAAAAGAAAAAAAGCAACGGTAGGCGCGTGGTGGAAGAGCACCACCATCGATGTCATTTCCTCTGTGGATGAGACGTCAGAGAGCGAAACGCTCAATTCACTTCAACCGGCCAAGACAAAGTCTCCCGCTCGGCAGGGGAACAAATCTGGTGAAGCTCCGGCAGCAATCCTTCCTGAAAAACAGGCGGGAAAACGTCCCCCGTCTGGAGCAAAAGCTTCTACTGAAGAAAACAAGCAGCAGAACAGTGGAAGTGATCCGGCGCAGCATGGCTCAACCGGCTGGGACACAGGTGATATCATCGGAGAACCATCTCCCTCAGGCCAGGAGAAGATAGAGGGTGGAGCCCCAAAACAGGATAAACCACGCCGCAAAAGAGGACGACCCCGGAAAAAGCCTGACGAGAAAAAAGAGGATGCTGTTTCAAAGGAAGAAGTTGTCCAGACTCCAGCTCAAGTGAGTGCGCCGTCTCAAGCCCCGGAAGAAATCAAGTCGCCAAAGCGCAAACGGTCGCCACGTAAAAAGAAACCTGCCCAGCCTGCCGCTGGTACGACTGAGAGAGAAACGTTTTCCTCTAATGAGCAGGATACGTTTTCAGATAACGGAGAAGAACTGCCAGGAAAACACCAGAGAGATACTGCTGCCAAGCACATAGACACAGAGGAGGCAACAGCGGAAGCTGCCTCTGGACCGGATACAGAATTTCTTCAGGGAGCAGCTGGAGAGGCAGATCTGGTTACCGGTGAAGAAGGTTCAGAGCAAGATGCTGATGTTTCTACAAAAAAAAGCACGCCTGGCGCAACAGCACAGAAAAAAGAGGTTTCCGGCAAACAACAGGAACAGCAAAATAGAAAACAGCCCGCCCCACAGAAGAATGCCGAGCCCGAGCACAAACCAGTCATAAAACTTCTCATAAATGCCGAAGAGCCTGAGGAATGCCGGCTCGCTCTCCTTGAGGATGGCGTGCTGGAGTCAATCCATGTGGCAACCAGCACCAGAACGCAAACCAAGAATAACATCTACAAGGCCAAAATCGTTGCCATCGAGCCGAATCTTCAGGCTGCTTTTGTCGAATATGGTACAGAAAAAAACGGGTTTTTGCCCTTCAGTGAAATCCATCCCGAATACTATAAAGAGAATGTCAGCGAGAAAGTGCAGCACTACATAGATCAGCAGCAGTGGAAAAAACTGAGCATTACCGATGTAGTGGAGCGCGGCCGTGAAGTACTGGTCCAGGTGGTTAAGGAAGAGGTTGGTAAGAAAGGCGCCAATATGACTACGTATCTTTCCTTGCCGGGACGTTGCGTGGTGTTGATGCCGGGGTCGGATTCACGAGGGATATCTCGAAAAATCTCAGGCGAGGAGCGTCGCTCACTGCTGCGTGAATACCTTCTTTCCATGGATATACCTGAAGGAATAGGCTGGATTGTACGCACCGCTTCGGTAGACATAACAAAAACCGCACTGGCGCGGGATGTTAATTACCTCCTTAATCTCTGGGAAGAAGTGAAGAAAAAAGGTCAGGAACTCGAGGGGGTTGGCCTTATTTACCAGGATCATGACCATGTGCTCCGGTTCCTGCGGGAGCATTTCGACCCCGATATCCAGGAAATTCTGGTTGATGATAAAGATGCCCTCGAGCAGGTAAAAGGTTTTATCGAGCTGCTGCCTTCCAAACAGCGTAACGTGAGATGCAAACTGCATAAAGGGTCCCGTCCGATTTTCAACCAGTACTCCATCGAGGACCAGATTGAATCGATCTATCAGCCCAAAGTTAATCTTCCTTCCGGCGGCTCCATAGTTATTGATCCCACCGAGGCCCTCGTTGCCATTGATGTCAACTCTGGTTCCACCGGCAAGGGGAAAAATTTCGAAGACACGATCTTCCAGGCCAATATGGAAGCAGCCAAGGAACTTGCCCGGCAACTCCGCCTGCGTGATCTTGGCGGTCTTATTGTGGTCGATTTCATAGATATGCGTTCACAGAAGAATATCCGTGAAGTGGAAAAACAGGTCAAAACGGCAATGAAACGGGATAAAGCCAAGGTCGACATCAGCAGAATATCGAAATTTGGCCTGATGCAGATATCGAGGCAAAAACTTGGTGCTCCAATCGAGGCGGGCAATTACCGCGTTTGCAGCTACTGCAATGGTCGTGGTGTGGTCCGGTCGGTGGAAACTCTGGCTCTTTTTTATCTCCGTCGTATCCATACGGCGGCCAGCAGGAAAATGGTAATGCAGATAGAGTGCCGATTCCCTCTCGATGTCGCCCAGTATCTGTTGAATAATAAACGGACGGAACTCGGTGAACTCGAGCAGAAATACGATACCGAAGTGATCATTATCGCCGACCCTTCCTTCAAGCCGGCGGATAACGAAATTGTATTTCACAAGCGGGAAAAAGAGGAAACCGCCAAAAAACAGCCTTGATTTAATAGATAAACTGAAGTATAAACAATTCCTCTCATGCGCCAGTGGCTCAGCTGGATAGAGCAACGGACTACGAATCCGTAGGTCGGGAGTTCGAATCTCTCCTGGCGCACCAGATATTTCAAGGGATTAACCAGAAAGTCAACTGGTTAATCCCTTTTTTTTTGCCAAAATACTGCCCTTTTTTTTGCTATTTTCTGCTTTATTGATGCTATCAATTGACAATGAAATAGAGGGAAAATGGAGTAAAAGTGGAGTAAGTTTGAAGCATCAATAAAGCTAAATATCTCCAGAATTCAATAGTATGGCGCGAATTCAAGCAAAAAAT
>JAZBNU010000449.1:0-2385 GCA_036350815.1 Desulfopila sp. | reverse complement strand
GGCGGCCTCGTTTTCTGAAAAGCGTTAATTTCTCAGCAGTTGATCGTTTGGGCGCGACAACAACTGTTTTATTGTGCCTGAGGAGGAACCAGTTCACCAGACATAAAAGCACTATGGTCATAAAGCCGGGAATCACTGTGGCAAGAAAACAGGCCAGGACGGACTGACCGCTTATCCAGGCAAAGATAATGAGCGTTGCATTGGGCGGAATAAGCAGTCCAAGCAGAGAAGCATTTGCCAGAAGAGCGGCGGCGAGCCCCCGTGGATATCCTTCCTTTTGAAATCGGGGAAAGAGTATCGAGCCGACACAGGATAATGTGGCACAGGCAGCGCCGCAAATGGAACCTACGACTGCACAGGAAACAACGGCAACAATGCCCAAACCGCTGCGGAGATGCCCCGCAAAAACATCGACAAAATCAATAAGCTTCTCACCAATTTTGCCGCGTTCCATTATACCACCCGCGGTGATAAACAGGGCGATAGCGATAAGAGAAACCGAATTCATCTGGGCAAAACCGTAGGGCAGCAACTGAGTAGCCTGGTACCCTTCCCCCAGAGGACCGCCAAAAAATATAAGCCATGCCGCAGAAGCCATAAAACTGACTGGTACCGGCACTCCGATAACGAGGCAAAATACAAGGATCAACAATGCGACATAAATCATTTATTTTTCCTCCCAAGCAATGTGCCGGTACTCTGAAAGAGATCCCTGAGGAAATAGTAGGCCATAAAGGAAAGTCCCATAAAAACAGAAAGATAACCAACCCAAAAACTTATTCTCCAAACAGTCGTTTTAGGGATGGCAACGCCTGTCCCAAGCGGGCCGGCAAATCCAAACATAAAGAAGTCATAACCGTAGTAGACGAAAAGCAGAGTTACACCGACTGTAATGAGGTCCTTCAGAAAAACCAGAATATTTTTCAACTTTCCATCAGGTACATATGCCTGAACGAGATCAGCAGATACATGAGTCCGATTATAGGCGCCGATCGCCGCACCGGCAAAGTAGAGCCAGAAAGCCAGCATTTTTACCCACTCTTCATAGCCATAGAGATCTCCTTTGACAATATAGCGGAAGAAGGCGGCGGCACAAATAATGAGAGTCAGAGCGATACTGCTGGAGAAACAGATAAGGGAAAGGCCGTTTATGGCTATGCGGTCGAAGAAGTTTTTCGGTGCATCGAGAGGAATAATGCACTCAGACCCGACTGCACAATTAGCATCATCATTATTACCTGACACGAGAACCCCCTTGGCAAACAGCATGAGATCCGGGCAGGAGTACCTTGTTCCCGGATCTCATAGTTTAATGAAAAGAAGACATTACAAAGTAGAAGGGGATCACTTCGGAGCCAATTCAGCCCGGAATTCATCCATAAGCTCTTTGGTCATGTTTCTTTCAAGTTTTGGCCAGGTGGAAGCACTTGCTTTCATGATAGGTACAAGTTCTTCTTTGGTATAGGTGAAAACTTCGATACCTTTCTCTTTCATGAGATTCATATAGTGCTCATCGAGGTTCTTGGCATTGTCAACACTCTTTGTGGTTGCGTTAGCAAGAACTTCCTCGATAACCTTCTGGTCTTCGGGCTTGATTTTTTCCCAGGTTTTCGCACTGATCATGTAGTTGAGAACTTCCAGAGAATAGTTGGTCATGTACCAGTATTTCAGAACATCACCGAGAGCGGTGTATGCTGCAGCAACAGGATACCCGTTAACGCCGTTAACTACGCCGGTCTGAATTGCCTGATAAACATCAGCATAAGGAACGGTTACGGTGCGATACCCCATGGCTTCGGCAGCCAGTTTATACACATCCATATTCGGAACGCGGACGAGAACATCCTTGTCAACTTCAGGATTAAGCGGGTCTTTTGCTGGTTTGGTGGTTCCGGTACCGATCATACCCTCGATGAAGAAACCGAGAAGTTTGACACCGAGCTGCTCATTGAACTCGTTCATTTTATTGAAGAGCCATCCGTTTTGAGCAAAAACTTTTTTTACGTCATCGTAGTCACCAACATATCCATTGAGCTAAATCAGTTCCATTCTCGGATCAAACTGACTTGGTACGGAGATACAGGACATGTCGATGGTTCCGCGGATCTGCTCTTCATAGACCAGACTGTAGTCGCCCAACTGGTTGGCCGGGTATACTTTAACTTCGATACGCCCATCAGTTTTCTCAGCAATTTCTTTTGCAATCTCTTCCATCTGCTTGCTGGCAGGATGATCAACAGAATTTTGCCCGGCAAATTTAAGGATCATTTCAGGTGCTGCGAAGACTGCGCTGCTTCCAGCCACAATAAAAAGATTGACCAGAGTAATAGTGATGATTGCTTTGACAGCTTTGTGCATGTTAGACTCTCCTTTGAATGTGGACTT
>JAZBNU010000448.1:0-2411 GCA_036350815.1 Desulfopila sp. | reverse complement strand
GAGCAGAGCGCGTTATCGTGGAGGAAACTGCGCTATAATAGCTTGTACCAGACGATCTACCATGGCGGTTGTCTGCTGCGGACTCATGTGCACCGAAACCGTCTCCGAGCCTCTGCCTCGCCATATCAATGCACCTGTCTGTGGATCAAAAAAATCAATTATCAGTATGCCGACATCATATTGACGCACCTCAGAGCCTGTGCCGATCCCGAATGCACCGTAGTGACGACGGGGCCCAATTCCAAAACCGAAACTGGTACTGAATGGATCAGATTCCAGTCGTGTTGCAATTGAATACTCATAACTCACCAGGAAATCAGCTTCTGCATTCAACCGATAGCCTCGTTCGGCCAAAACAGCGTTAATAGTGGAGTACAACCTTTTATGCAATAAAGGATCATCCTCTCTGGCATTGCCACTGAGTTCTTTCTCCTGACTCTTCCAGAAATAGGAGTGAAACTCAACAAAGGCCCTTCCTTCCTCATAGTCATGGCTGACTTGAACTGATGCACATCCTGTCAGAAAAACATACATCACGCAACATGCTATCATCGTCGATATTCTCATGACTCCTCCTCATACATATTCAGGGCTTTCCGTAAATCAGTCAAAGTGATTGTTTTTTATCCTGATTACAATAATTGCTCGATGTCTTCGGTAAGTTCTTCCGGAGAGGTGGCAGAGGGATAGCGCTGCACAACAGTTCCGTCCTTATCGACCAGAAATTTGGTGAAATTCCATTTAATGGCACCATCAGGAGATCCGCCAGGCTGTTTCTTTTTAAGATATCTAAAAAGTGGATGAGCATTTTCACCATTGACTTCGATCTTGGCAAAGAGGGGGAATGTAACCCCATAATTCAGGCGGCAGAAATTCAGAATATCTTGTTCACTGCCGGGTTCCTGGGCTCCGAACTGATTACAGGGAAATCCAAGAACCATGAAACCTTTATCCTTATATTTCTGAAATAATCGCTCCAGTCCGTCATATTGCGGGGTAAATCCACATTCACTGGCAACATTGACAATGAGAATGACCTTATCTCTATATGTGTCCATACTTGTTTTCCGGCCGTCGATTGTGGTAATTCCGATTCCATAGATCTCCGCAACATCAGACGCCTCGGCATAGAGTGAAGATGCCGAAAGAACAGTGGCGAGTAATACCGTCTTGATCATTATACACCTCCATACTGCAGCGAAAAATCGTAGAACATTGACTAACCTGATTACTCTTGATGGGCAGTCACTTACTCAAGACAGTGTGCGCATCAATACCTCAAAACTCAAAAGCAGTTTTTTCCCTCTTCAGAGCTGACATCGAGGACCTGGAAGGGAAAAATAGTCGCTTGGCGGTCACGGCAGTACTGCTCCAGGGCTCTACGAACAACGGTAAATGCAAGCTCGCTCCACGGCAGCTTCGCCGGTGGAAACAGCTTCACCTCCAGACTTTCACTCCCTGGATTGCAGTGCCGGACTGCAATCCGCCCGAGATACATGAAATACACCTGACTGATAAACGGTAGATTAAGAAGCAGATAGGGTTGCATATCGATGGGTGATATCCCGGCTTCCTCCTCTGTTTCCCGCCTGGCTCCCTCTTCTATCGTTTCACCGTTTTCCAGATAGCCCGCCGGCAACGTCCATAAACCCCGGCACGGCTCTATTGCCCGGCGACATAAAAGAATTTCTGAGTCAAACAGAGGTATCGTTCCAACCACCATTTTCGGGTTCTCATAATGGATCATTCCGCAACTGTCGCAAGTATAGCGGAGCCTGTCATCATCAACTGGAATGCGGCGGCTGACATGCGCACCGCAATGAGAACAATATTTCATACACGTCCTGTCAGTGCCTGCAGCAGAGAACAGCTGTTCTGCAAAACATGGCAGCAGATTATTTTATTGTTGCATATGTCGCGTCAGTTGCTCCCCGTAAAAGCTGAAGAGACTGGATCGTCACCTCAACCACTACGGCATCCTCATCTTCCGCAAATTCGCGTAAATGGCTATGGCGGGTTATGAATTCCTGCCGTAGTACATTTGCAGTTGCTGCATCTTCTACAACAGCCACAGTGCCGTTTACGGTAAGTGCTTTTACATTGCGGCGCGATCCCTGTGGTGCCGAGGAGCGAGTATCAATCAACAGACTGACGGATGGATTATTTATGAAATTGCTATATTTCTTGGTTTTTTTATGTGTAATCAGATGTATTCTGCTGCAATCTTCAGCAGAAACATACGCCATAAGCGAGCAATGTGGGATATCGTCTGCCGCAGTAGCCAGCACACACATTTCCTCGAGCCTGATAATACTTTTCATATCTTCCACAGTCGGACACCTCTCCCAAGCTCACCGTATTGCAGATGAAAAAAAGTAACCTGATTACCCCTGAAACTCAGCATCGTGATT
>JAZBNU010000447.1:0-24461 GCA_036350815.1 Desulfopila sp. | reverse complement strand
GAAAATGAAAGTTACAAAGCCGAAGATGGTCGCAACCCGGGTTCCTGACGCATAGTCAGCTACCAATGCGGAAATGATGGATGGGACGCTCCAGGCAACCATGCCGTAGCAGCCGATGGAGAGAAAAAGAAAAAAACCGGGCAGAGGGAGAGCAACCAGCAGGTAGGCGACAGCCTGGATGGTAAAAACCGTGGCGAGAGCCGCTCTCCGGCCGAATCGGTCAGAAAAAGCCCCTGGAATCGGCCCGGAAAGAAGACTGAGAAGTCCTATGCCGGACCAGAGAAGACCGGCTGCGGATTCGGTGAAGCCACGGTCTTCAATCATTGAGGTGACGACAAAGGTAACGTAGATGACATAGGTGAAGCCGAAAAGAAAGTATATGGCGGCACAGTGCAGCACTATTCCGGCATTGAGAGAGAGTGACGCAGAAGGTGGAATATATTGTGTCTCTGCAGGACCGGGTTCTTTGCCCACCGGGACCAGGCCGCATTCTTTTGGAGTGTTGCGCAGGAGCAGATAGCAGATGAGAGCGCAGCCAAGAACGATGCTTCCTAAAATACGCCAGTTCATGCGCCAGCCGTTACTTTCCAGGGCGTTGACGTAAGGAATAAGCAGACCGCAGAGAATAATGGCAAAACCGCTGCCGATAACCACAAAACCTGCGGCTCTGCCTCGCCTGCTGCGGCTGAACCATGCTGAGATCAGGGCCATTATCGGCACATTCGCCATGGCGCTGCCCATTCCGGTAAGTATATAGAGGATGGTTATAACGGCAATGGAGTCGGCTTTGCTGATCAGCATCATGGAAGATCCCACCAGGACCAGTGCCAGCGCAATGATGTTTCTTCCGCCGATCTGCTGCATGATTCTGCCGCTTACAAGAACGGCAGCGAGATAGCCGATAAAGTTGGCAGTGGAGATAAACCCCATCTGCGAATAGGAAAGTTCGAGCGATTCTCCCATGGAAGGCAGGAGCATGCCCAGGGAAAAACGGCCGAGGCCCAGGCAGGCAAAAATGCACAGTGTCCCGGCAGCCATTATGATCCAGCCATAGTGGCAGGGGAGCCTGGTGTAGGCGGTGGATGTTTCTTTATTCATTTTCAGGGAGAAATGCTCACTGCCGTCTGCCGAAGAGTTTTTATAGGAAAATTTCTGACTTGGCTTGTCGGAAAAGGAGACTGAGAGGGACTGTCTCCAGGCCCTCTCAGGATGTTTTGCGGATTACGGCAGCAGGCGAACGGCACCTTTGTCGGCCGAGGCGGCCAGCAGAGCATAGGCCTGCAGGGCCTTGGAAACTTTGCGGTCACGATCAGTTGGGCAAAACGCTTTCTTCCCCTTTTGCTCCTCTTTTTGTCGTCTTTGCCGCAGTTCCTCGGCTGAGACGGCCAAATGGATTTTTCTGGCCGGGATATCGATTTCGATGGTATCTCCGTTTTCGACCAGTGCAATTGCCCCGCCTGCTGCTGCTTCGGGGGAGACATGGCCGATGGAAAGTCCCGAGGTGCCGCCGGAGAAACGGCCGTCCGTTACCAGGGCACACTCCTTGCCCAGGTGGATTGATTTGAGATAGGAGGTGGGGTAGAGCATTTCCTGCATTCCCGGGCCTCCTTTGGGGCCTTCGTATCGGATGATGACCACATCGCCGGCTGAAATGGCGCCTTGCAGAATAGCGTCACAGGCGTTTTCCTGAGAGGAGAAAACCCTGGCGGTTCCGGTGAAGGTGAAAATGGATGGATCAACCCCGGCGGTTTTGACAATACAGCCGTTTTCGGCGATATTGCCATACAGGACGGCAAGACCACCCTCTTTGCTGTAGCAGTGTTCCATGTCTCTGATGCAGCCGCCTGTGCGATCGAGGTCGGCCTCTTTATACATGGTTTTCTGCGAACCCATAACCAGATTTCGGCCGCTTGTTGCTGGAGCGCTGAGGTAGAGAGCTTTGGCCTCGTCGCTCACCGTGGAGGAACGTAAATCCCACTTCTCAAGAGTTTCCGCCAGACTTTTGGCGTCAACCCGGGAGACAGAGGTGTCGAGGAGACCGCCCCGGTCCAGCTCTCCCAGAATTGCCATTATTCCACCGGCTCGATTAACATCTTCGATATGATATGATGAGGAAGGTGAGACTTTGCAGAGGTTGGGGACCTTGCGGGAAAGAGCGTCAATGTCTTCCATGGCGAAGTCAACCCCGGCTTCATGGGCGACAGCAAGAAGATGGAGGACGGTGTTGGTGGAGCCGCCCATGGCAATGTCGAGGGTCATGGCGTTCATGAAGGCTTTTTTGGAAGCTATCGAGCGCGGCAGTACAGAATCGTCTTCGCGGTCATACCAGGCGCTGGCCATTTCCGTGATGCGATAGGCAGCTTTTTCGAACAGAGCTGTCCTGGCGGCATGAGTGGCTACCACGGTGCCGTTGCCGGGTAGAGCCAGGCCCAGTGCTTCGTTGAGGCAGTTCATGGAGTTCGCCGTAAACATACCGGAACAGGAGCCGCAGGTAGGACAGGCGCTGCGCTCAATTTCATGTATCTCCGCGTCACTGACTGAAGCGTCGCCCGCCAGAACCATGGCGTCAACCAGGTCGTATTTTTTATCGCCGACAACGCCTGCTTCCATGGGGCCGCCGGAGACAAAGACGGTTGGAATGTTGAGACGCATGGCGGCAAGGAGCATTCCGGGGGTGATTTTATCGCAATTGCTGATACAGATCATGGCATCAACGGTGTGAGCGTTGCACATATACTCAACGGAATCAGCGATAAGTTCGCGTGAAGGCAGGGAGTAGAGCATGCCTGAATGGCCCATGGCAATGCCGTCATCGATGGCGATGGTATTGAATTCGGCACCGAAATAGCCCTGCTCTGCCAGAATTTTTTTGATATGCTGACCTATTTCGTGCAGATGGACATGTCCAGGGACGAACTGGGTAAAAGAGTTGACAATGGCAATAACGGGTTTGCCCATCTGCTCTTCGGTCATGCCATTGGCGCGCCAGAGGCTTCTGGCACCGGCCATTCGTCTCCCTTCTGTTGTGGTTGCACTGCGTAGTTGTATTGCCATGTTTCTTGCCTCTTGAGTTGAGCGGGTTGCATCAAATTAGTGGAAAGAAGATGCAATTATATGATATGATGCGTTGAAATTGTTGTGCCTTTCGCAACAATATACTATGAAAGGGAGGGGGATTGTACATTTTTTCAGGAGGAAATGATGAAAAAACCGGAAATCGATTACTGGATTACCACCATGTTGGAAGCGCACAAGAATGTTTCCGACTTGAACATAACGGTCGGCAAAAGTCTTCAGGTCGAGGCTGACGGCCAGTTGATACCGGTGCAGGTCTCTCCGCCGGTGAAAGAACTGACTCCCTTTCAGGCTGAAACATTTGCCATGAATCTGGTGGGAAACAACAAGCGGCTCCTGAAGGACCTTGTTGAAAACGGTTCCTGCGATCTTTCATATTCTTTAGGTGCCAAGGCAAGGTTCAGGGTGAACATTTTCACACAGAAGGGACATTTTTCAACTGTGTTGAGAAAGTTGGAAACCGAGGTGCCGACCATAGAGAATATGCAATTTCCGAAATCATTCGACAAAATGGCCGGCGAACTGAATGGCCTGATACTTTTTACGGGCGCAACCGGTACCGGTAAAACCACTTCTCTTGCCGCCCTTCTCAACCGTATCAATGAAAACCGGCCAGTGCATATTGTGACCCTTGAGGATCCCATTGAATATGTTCATCCGCATAAAAAGGCGACATTCAATCAACGTGAGTTGGGAAACGACTTCATATCTTTTGCAGGCGGTATGCGGGCGGCATTGAGACAGGCTCCTAAAGTTATCCTGGTCGGTGAGATGCGCGATCGAGAAACCATGGAAATAGGATTGACCGCGGCTGAAACGGGTCACCTTGTTATGTCGACCCTGCACACCATCGATGCCGGGCAGACCATTAACCGCATCCTCGGCATGTTTGAGCAGGAAGAACAGCCGCAGATCAGGCATCGCCTGGTCGACACAATCCGCTGGATTGTCAGCCAGAGGCTGCTGCCTCGTATCGGCGGAGAGAGAGTTGCCGCCATGGAGGTTCTTTGTACAAGCCTGAGGGTTAAAGATCTCATTCTCAATGGAGAATCGGAAGACAAAACGTATTACAATGTCATCAAAAATGGCTCGGCTCTTGATATGCGTACTTTTGATCAGCATATTCTAGAACTCTACAGTCAGGGAATTATTTCAGAGCAGACGGCCATGACATATTGTTCGCAGAGAAATGAAATGCACCGGGGCATAGATCAGATCAAGGCGGAGCGCGGGGAGGCGACAACATCGCTGTCTGGCCTGAGCATGGAAGAAGATGACGATCCTCGCAGAGGGTACTGATTCCTGGTAGCAGTGCGGCGTCAGGGGCATCGTCTTTATGAAGAGAGCCCCTTTTTCGCCAGGATATGATTGAATTTACCTATATATGAATCAGTGCTTCATTAAACGGCTTCAGGGCAACCCGAAAGAGAAGAGGAAGAGATGAATACAGCCTGTCATGTGTGTGGGAAGCAGTTGAAACTGGGCAGTAAAATGTTAGAGAGCATCAATGCGCTTGAGCCGGGGAAAAGTATTCGGGTAAAATGTCCCGCTTGCTCCAACCCCATTGTTCTTGATACTTCAATTGTCCGACCGGTGGGAAAAAAACCGGCCAGAAAAGAGAAGAAGGTCACTTCAGAGCAAAAGGTCAGACCACCGGCTCCACCCGACATTTCCTGGCTCGAAGAAGGCGTTTTTGATGAAGAGCAGGTTATAGAGGATGTTCCCCTGGCCCTGATTTTGATGGATGATTCCGACAGCAGAGACACCGTTATTGAAAGCATTGAAAGTATCGGCTATAAATCGGAGATAGTGAGAAGCTCACAGGAAGCAATGGAAAAGATGCAGTTTGTTGAGTACTCCTGTGTTGTTTTGCAGTCAAACTATGAAGGGTCAGATCTGGCATCATCGACTTTTCATCAGTATATGTGCAGCATGTCTATGGAAAGACGACGGTTTGTCTTTTATATTCTGATCGGCAGAGAATTTCAAACGCTCTATAATCTCCAGGCGCTTGCCAATTCCGCCAACCTTGTTGTTAATGAAAAAGAGGTTCCATATTTTAATGTGATCATCCGGAAGGCTATTCCGGAATATGAGGAGTTGTTTGGCTTGCTTATGGAAGAGCTTCGTGTCCATGGGAAATAAGCTGTACTGTTGTCGATTTTCTGCTGCTGCCCCCGGGGTGGATTTGCCGGTATATCCGTCCCGGGTTTTTCAGGCCGGTTCGTGAAGAGTTCCTCTCTTTCTTGCACTGCTCTGCTGCCTTCCGTTTCCAAGAAACTGTGTACACATAAATACTTCCTCAATACGTTGTAAATCGGACTCTTCATATGATTAAAAATTTTATACAGTCAACCAGGCTTGCCCTGCAAAATGTTGTCCGCCAGGGTAAGCGCAAATCTCTTGCGTTTCTTCCCGGTAAATTTCGTCATAGCGGCGGCAAGGCAGAGTTGCCTCCTCCTGTTTCAGGTGACGCTGAGGCCGAACAGCCTCCTGAGGCGAAAGCAGCCGGCCCGCAACAAAAACATACGGTTTCTGCAGGCGGTTCGAGGCCGCGCAAACGGGAAAAGTGGCGGCTGGAAAGTTTCGAGGTTGAGCCTCTTGAGGGAAGTGTCCGATTTCATGATATAGGTCTGCCCCTGCCCCTTATGCATGCCATCTCCGATCTGGAGTTTCGTTATTGCACCGCGGTTCAGGCTGAATCTATTCCTCATCTGCTTGAAGGCAGAGATCTGGTTGCCAATGCCAATACCGGAACAGGGAAAACGGCGGTTTTTCTCATCGCAGCAATCACCCGCCTTCTCCGTCAAAAAAAACAGATGCCGGCAGGTGCGGCACGTTCTCTGGTTATTGCTCCTACGCGGGAACTCGTGATTCAGATAGCCAAAGACGCCAAATTGTTGAGCCGCTACTGTAACCTCAGAATTGCTGCTGTATACGGGGGCACGGATTATCAGCGACAGATGGAGTATTTTAGGGAGCGCAGCTGTGATATTGTAGTGGCAACCCCGGGAAGGCTGCTCGATTTTTGCCAGAAAAGAGTAATTGACTTGAGGCAGTGTGAAATACTGGTGATCGACGAGGCCGACCGTATGCTCGATATGGGATTTATCCCGGATGTACGCCGGATTGTGCACCAGCTTCCCGGAGGAAAAGAGAGACAGACGCTGATGTTTTCCGCCACTATCACGGAAGAGGTGAACCGGCTTGCTGAGCAGTGGTGCAGAAATCCGGTTAATGTTGCCATTGAACCGGAGCAGGTTGCCGTCGAAAGCGTCGAGCAATTGGTTTATCTGGTGACAAGTGCTGAAAAATACAGTGTGTTATATAATCTTATCCAGGGTAATGCCGGTGGTCGGATAGCTGTCTTTGCCAACCAGAAATCAGAGGCGGGAAAACTGTATGACAGATTGCGCAGGAACGGCATAGACTGCACTCTTCTGACAGGAGATGTGCCTCAGAAAAAACGAATGGAGCGTCTTGAGCAGTTTCGCACAGGAAAAGTGCAGGTCCTGGTGGCAACCGACGTGGCAGGGCGTGGGCTGCACGTGGAAGATATTACCCACGTGGTCAACTATAGTCTGCCATATGAGCCGGAAGATTATGTCCATAGAATCGGTCGGACGGGCCGAGCCGGAGCTGCCGGGGTTTCTATAAGTTTTGCCTGTGAAGAAGGGAGCTTTGTTCTCCCCGATATTGAGAAATTTATTGGCAGAAAGCTCAAGTGCTGTGTTCCGGACGAGCATTTATTGGAGGATCCGCCCAAGGGAACTGTGGCGACACCTCAGGGGCCGCAGAGACGTCCGGACAGAAAAAAGGGAGGAAGGAACAGGGCCAAACGATATGTAAAGCCGTCCTGATTTTTATGCGGTGCGCTTTTTTGAAGAAAAATTTCCAGCTGAGTATTCCCTCGATTTCTATTAGCCCGGAGACCGGCCAATCCTCTCAATCCAGGGTCTCTCTTCGTTTTTCTCCTGTCGTTTGACGAAGCAGGGAGCATCGCCTGCAGCAGTGTCTTGCTTCGCTTCCGTATCCACGGTAATCTTGGCTGGTGGGAAAACCGGTCCGGATTTTTTTGTGTAAAGAAAAAAAATCGAAGAGCCCGATAGCCGGTCTTGCAAAGTACTGATCCTGTAATATTATTTTCTGTGGAGGAAAATTCAGGATCGAACGAGAAAAGTTGCCTCAAGGTAGTGGAGGTGGTGCAATTTTTTTAGATGATTGGGAAGAAAATCTTGTAAGTGCGATAAAAATTTGCTATATGTTTTTCTTTTACAGTTTGCGAGGCGGATATATTTAGTGGGAGTGTCTCGCTATTTTAACACCCGATTTTCCGGGACAATGTAAACCTTTACCTAATTTGGCCTTTGGTCTAAAAAGAGCGAAATCCATGACAGAAGAATTAAACCAATCAACCCAGGAAACAGGCGGAGAAGAGTTAAGTTTTGCAGAACTCTTCGAAATGGAAGAAAACAACAAAGTCGTCGCTGTTGGCGATGTAGCAACAGGTACCATCATCGGTGCTGTTGAAGACTACTTTCTTGTTGATGTCGGCGACAAGGCGGAAAGCTATATCGCCAAATCAGAATTCCGTCTGGAAGAAGATGAAACAGTGGAGGTGGGTGATACCTTCGAAGTCTTTGTCGAGAGACGCAAGGAAGAGGGTGGACTTCTTCTGTCCCGGGAAAAGGCCATTGCCATAAAGGTCTGGGAAGAGATTGCAAAAATTCAGGAAGATGACGGAACCATTGAAGGTAGAATCGAAAGCCGTGTTAAAGGCGGCATGTCTGTTGATATCGGTGTTCCTGCATTTCTCCCATATTCGCAAATAGATCTTCGTCCAGTGAAGGACCTGGATGCCTTGATTGGTGAGACCTTTGAATTTAAAATTCTGAAATTCAACCGCAAGCGCAACAATGTCGTGATATCTCGTCGAGCTATCCTGGAAGAAGCCAGAAATGAGCTGCGCGAGAAGATGCGCTCCAAGCTGGAAGAAGGGCAGATCATAAAGGGAGCAATTACCAACATCACCGATTACGGTCTTTTTATCGACATGGGCGGTATGGACGGTCTCTGCCACATCACCGATCTTTCATGGGGAAGGGTCTCTCATCCGGCCAAGCTGTACAAAGTCGGTCAGGAGTTGGAGGTTAAGGTCCTTAAATATGATCGCGATAATGACAGGGTTTCGCTGGGTGTCAAGCAACTGCGAGAAGATCCCTGGGCTACAGTGGCTGACAGATATCCAGTTGGAGAAAAAACCGTCGGTACTGCTGTATCAATAACTGATTACGGTGTTTTTGTAGAACTTGAAGAAGGTGTCGAGGGCCTGATTCATGTTTCTGAGATGACCTGGTCGAAGAAACCGCGTCATCCTTCCAAAATGGTCACAGTGGGAGACCAGATTGAGGTTATGGTTCTGAATATTGAGCCGGAGACGAAACGAATTTCTCTTGGTATGAAACAGCTGCAGCAGAACCCGTGGGATCTGGTTACCGAGAATTACCCGGTTGGCTCCATTATCGAAGGAAAAATAAAGAATATCACTGATTTTGGTGTCTTTATCGGCATCGAGGAAGGCATTGACGGTCTTATCCATGTTTCAGATCTTTCCTGGACGGAGAGGATTAAGCATCCTTCAGAAAAATACACCAAAGGTGAAACCATTCAGGCTGTTGTTCTGAAAATTGACAAAGAAAATGAGCGGTTTTCTCTTGGAGTCAAGCAGCTTGTTCCTGATCCGTGGCAGGAAGCCTACAATAACTATCCGTCTGGAACGGTTGTTGAGGGAGAAATTACCAATGTCACCGATTTTGGCGTTTTCGTGAAGCTTGAAGAAGGAATAGAGGGGCTTGTTCATGTTTCCGAGATCAGTAAGGATAAAGTTAAGACGCCTGTTGGCATGTATCAGGTCGGCGATATCCTGAAAGCCATTGTTATCAATGTTTCAGCAAAAGACAGAAAAATTGGCCTTTCCATCAAAACCCTCGAGGATGAAGGTGAAGAGCAGGCTGTAGAAAAACTGAAGAAAAAAGAAGAGAATGGCGCAGGTGCTTCTCCTTCAACCTTTGGTGATCTGCTTAAAGCAGCGGCAGAAGGTAGCCAGTCCGAAGAAGATTAAGAGGTTGGCGGAAAGGTTTAATGAAGATAAAAAGTTGTTTTGCCGGAGTAATTCGGCAAAACAACTTTTTTTTTAATAGATATTAAAGGCGTTATGCCAAAGATGTTTGGATGGGTTTGCAGGTATGCTGAAGAAAGATCTGATTGATAAAGTAAGTGAAGAACTGTCGTTACAAAAACAGGATGTTGGAGTTGCGCTTGACATAATCCTTGAAACCATGGGTGAGGCGCTGGCGGAAGACCGAAGGGTTGAACTCCGCGGTTTCGGCAGCTTTTCTACAAGAAAACGCAAGGCGCGCAGTACTAAGAATCCACGGACCGGCATCGTCATGGATATCCCGGAGAGAAAGACCCTCCATTTTACTATGAGTAAGTCTCTGAAGGAATCTCTTATCAGTAAAACGGAGTAACATCTCCCTTACCCTCGCGCAGTACAGCGGGGGTGTCGCCAGTAAGATCGATGACGGAAGAAGGATCGGGATAGACCGGTCCTCCATCAATAATTACGTCGACCCTGTTTCCAATGAGCATTTCTATTTCATAAGCCTCAGTGGGAGGAGGGTCGTTTTCGTATGGTATGCTCGTGTTTATTATGGGGTTTCCCAGGGTGTCCAGTAGGAGACTGCATATTGCAGAATCGGGTACCCTAATTCCGACGGTCTTCTGTTTTGATGACATGAGCCTGGGGACCAGTTTTGTCCCTGGCAAAACAAAGGTATAAGGACCGGGGAGATTTTTTTTCAGTAACCTGTATGCGCTGTTTGACACATGGGCATATTCGCTTATGTTTTTCAGGCTGGAACACATAAATGAAAATGGTTTGTCTTTAGGGCGTTGTTTTATCTGAAGAATTTTTTTTATGGCTTTCTGGTTGAACATGTCACAGCCTATGCCGTAACCGGTATCTGTCGGATAACATATGGTTGCGCCATTAATAAGTTGCTGGACGACCTGGTCTATCAGTCGCTGCTGGGGGTTGTCCGGATTGATTGAAATTATCATGTAGTCTGTATTCTCCTCTCGGGAGTGCGAAAGCTCTGCGAATTACTGCCTTTTTTATACAATATGTACGTGTTTTCGAAGAACAAGAACTTCGGAAAATAATACGTTATCTTTCTTGCTGCAACACCGAATAATACTGTATTGTACAGGCAGGGAGTGTAATAGCCGGTTTACCATCTCATAACGATCGGCATTTCTCTTTTATTTCCCATGCCTACCTAAATGTTACTAATCGGAAAAGGAGCCGACCTATGTTACCGGATAATATTGAATTGGCATTAACTTTCGATGACCTGCTGCTTGTTCCTGCTGCCTCGGAAGTTGTTCCCAGTCAAGTTTCTCTGGCCACCAGACTGACGAGCAAGATTTCTCTCAATGCGCCGCTTGTCAGTGCCGCAATGGATACCGTGACCGAGCATCGAGCTGCCATTGCCATGGCCAGGGAGGGTGGTATCGGCATTATCCACAAAAATATGACGATTGAGCAGCAGGTTCTTGAAGTTGAGAAGGTGAAAAAATCAGAATCCGGGATGATTATTGATCCCATTACCGTAAACAAGTTCCAGTCAGTGGCTGAAGTGCAGGAGATCATGAGCACCTACAAGATTTCCGGTTTGCCGGTGCTGCACAAAGACAAACTTGTAGGGATAGTTACCAACCGTGATCTTCGTTTTGTGTCGGACAATGATCTCCGTGTTGCTGATGTAATGACCAGCAAAAATCTGGTTACCGCGAAGGTCGGCATTGATCTGGAACACTCTAAAGCACTTCTGCATGAGCATAGAATCGAAAAGCTTCTGGTGGTTGATGAAAACGGTAACCTGAAAGGTTTGATTACCATCAAAGATCTTGAAAAAATAAAAAAATATCCTCTGGCTGCCAAGGATAGCTTTGGACGATTGCTAGTCGGGGCTGCGCTCGGTGTAGGAGATTCACTGCTGGAGAATACGGAAAAACTGGTCAAGGTTGGGCTTGATGTTGCTGTTCTCGATTCAGCCCATGGTCACTCCAGGGGAGTGCTTAGATCTGTTGAAATGCTCAAACAGACCTTTCCTGACCTGCAGCTGATAGCCGGCAATGTAGCCACTGCCGACGGAGCTCTGGATCTTATAAAGGCTGGAGCTGATGCGATAAAAGTCGGTGTCGGGCCAGGTTCTATCTGCACTACCAGAATTGTTGCCGGGGTGGGTGTACCGCAGATGACGGCTCTGCGGAACTGTGTCAAGGTGGGAGAGAAGCATGGAATACCGATAATCTCTGACGGCGGGATTCAGCACTCTGGTGATCTTGCCAAGGCGATCGGTGCCGGAGCGCATTCAATAATGATAGGTTCTCTTTTTGCCGGTACTGATGAAACACCCGGCGAAACGTTTCTGTATCAAGGGAGAACCTATAAAGGATATAGGGGAATGGGATCTCTCGGTGCCATGGGATCAGGGTCTTCAGACAGATACTTCCAGGCTGATGTAATCAACCAGGCCAAACTGGTGCCTGAGGGAATAGAAGGAAAAGTGCCGTATCGGGGGCCGCTGGCCAATGTCATGTACCAACTTCTCGGCGGGTTGCGTTCAGGGATGGGATATGTTGGTGCGACCTCGATTGAAGAGTTGAGGAAAAAGGCGCAATTTGTCAGGATTTCTTCCGCTGGATTGCGGGAATCTCATGTCCATGACGTCATAATCACCAAAGAGGCACCCAATTACAGAACCGCGTAATTGCGCAGGGTCTACTATCATTTTACCTTGACGGAAGAATTCTATGAATATTCATGACGAAATGATCCTCATTCTCGACTTCGGCTCTCAGACCACCCAACTTATCGCCAGAAGAATTCGTGAGCAGAAAGTCTATTGCGAAATCCACCCATTTTCAATAGATCCTGAGGCGATCAAGGCCATGCAGCCCAGG
The DNA here is from genome assembly GCA_036350815.1 of Desulfopila sp. GTDB lineage: Bacteria > Desulfobacterota > Desulfobulbia > Desulfobulbales > Desulfocapsaceae > Desulfopila_A. The sequence goes on along the minus strand of JAZBNU010000447.1, from coordinate 12,356 downwards.
GGTATTGTTTTTTCAGGTGGACCGGCATCTGTCTACGACAGTGATGCTCCGGTTTCAGATAAGGAGTTGTTTGAGCTTGGCATTCCGATTCTTGGGATATGCTATGGGGCTCAACTGATGGTGCAGCAGTTTGGAGGCAAAGTTGAAAAAGCACAAAAGCGAGAATTTGGTAAAGCGGATCTGACGGTAAAGATCACAGATGGTCTCTTTGCCGGCCTGGAAACCGGAGAGGCCAAACATCAGGTGTGGATGAGCCATGGTGACCGCGTTGAAGTAATGCCGGATGGTTTTGTTGTCACAGCTACAAGTGAAAATTCTCCGCTTGCTGCTTTTCGACATATTGAGAAACCTTTCGTCGCTGTGCAGTTTCATCCCGAGGTAGCGCATACTCTTATTGGCAATGATGTCCTCAGGAACTTTATCTTCGGTATCTGCGGGTGCAGTCCTGAATGGACCATGCATTCATTTATTGAATCCAATGTTCAGGCCATTCGGGAAAAAGTCGGCTCCGCCAAAGTTATCTGCGCCCTTTCCGGAGGGGTTGATTCTTCCGTGACCGCTGCCATTATTCATCGTGCTATCGGTGACCAGCTTACCTGCATCTATGTCAATAATGGCCTTATGCGTACCGGTGAGTCGGAGTCTATTCTCCGCTTTTTTCGAGAGAAGAGCAAGCTCAATGTCATTGATGTTGACGCGGAAGAATTTTTTCTCTCTGAACTCAAAGGTATCGTAGACCCGGAAGTAAAGAGGAAGCGTATCGGCCTTGGTTTTATAAAAATTTTCGAAGATGAAGCGAGAAAGCTTGGTGAGGTGGACTATCTCGCGCAGGGAACGCTGTATCCGGATGTAATCGAATCCGTCTCTTTTCGCGGCGAAGCCCCTATCAAATCTCACCATAATGTCGGCGGATTGCCGGAAGTGATGAAGCTGGATCTGATAGAACCGCTGCGAGAGCTGTTTAAGGATGAGGTGAGAGAGTTAGGTCTGGAGCTTGGGCTACCGGAGGAGGCAATCTACCGTCAGCCTTTCCCCGGGCCGGGACTGGGTATCCGCATTATGGGCGAGATTACGGCTGAGCGCTTGGCAATTGTTCGTCAGGCAGATGTTATTGTGCTGGAAGAGATGAAAAAGAGCGGCTATTATCGCAAGGTCTGGCAGTCTTTTGCGGTATTGCTGCCTATTCAGACGGTGGGGGTAATGGGTGATTACAGGACCTATGAACATGTCATAGCTCTACGTGCGGTGGATTCCAGAGACGCCATGACAGCGGACTGGTCCAAACTTCCCTATGAAATCCTGCAGGCTATTTCGGTGAGAATCATTAACGAAGTCCGTGGAGTCAACCGGGTCGTTTATGACATTTCATCGAAACCGCCCTCCACCATCGAGTGGGAATAATTAAGGGAAGAAGGCTGTTCTTGCAAAGATTTTCATACGTCGCTGAAGAGGAAGGATGGTTGCAATGCTGAAAACCGGAATCTACGTTGATGCTGAAAACATTCGGCTGTGCGGTGGGTATGGCATGCGTTATGATATACTCGTAGACCTCGCGAATGCCGGGAACTGTACCCTGCTGCGGGCCAATTCATATGTGGCCGAAGACACGGCACGGACCGGCGAAGATCATGAGTACAGGCAGAAACTCTACCGTTATCATGATGTTTTGCGGCAGTGCGGTTTTAAAGTCATCAAAAAATATGTGAAACATTTTGTGGATGACGAAGGCATTTTAACGACAAAAGCAAATGCCGATATGGACCTCGCCATCGATGCGCTGCTCCAGGCCAGGAACCTCGACCGTATTATACTTCTTACCGGGGACGGCGACTTTATCCGCCTGGTTCTTGCTCTGCAGAATATGGGATGCAGGGTGGACGTTATCGCTTTTAAAAACGCCAGCAGTGAGTTGAAGGAGGTGGCGGACAGCTATCTCTCCGGTTACCTTATTCCGGGGCTGCTCCCACTTCAGGCAACAGCGGGAAAAAACCGACAGCGCGGTATTGCAGTCAACTATAATCATGAGCGTGGTTTTGGCTTTATGCGATATTATATTTTGAACAAGAACGGCCTGCTGCCTCAGACGGTTTTCTTTCACTGTTCAAAATCCGATGTTGCCAACGATACGGTTTTTCTTGATGGATCGAATATTTTTGAGTTTACCATTACTGAAACGGATGGTAAGGACGGAAGGACGGAGGCCTGGGAGATCACCCTGCTGGAAGAGTAGCTCCACAAGCCTGTAGGCTGGTAGCTGCCGGGTGCTGCAGAGCAATGGGCAGAAGGCGTGTACCGGTAATGCCTCAATCAGGTAAACACTGTTAATGGAGAATAATATGACTTTTGATTTACAGACTTTGCAGGTATTGGCGATTACTTATGGGGCGAAGATTGTAGTCAGTCTTCTGATCTTTCTGGTGGGAAAATGGCTCGCCGGGAAAGTCACGGACATTATTGCCCGACTTATGGAGAGGCAGAAGGTCGATTTAACCCTGGTCAAATTCCTGAAGAACATCATTTATTATATACTCCTTGTTGCCGTTCTGGTTGCGGCCGCCGGTCATCTCGGCATAAATACCGCATCTTTTCTGACGATTATCGGTGCGGCCTCTCTGGCCATCGGTCTTGCTCTGAAAGACTCTCTGGCAAATTTTTCTTCAGGGGTGATGCTTATTCTTTTTCGGCCATTCCGGGTGGGTGATTTTATAGTTGCAGCGGGAGAGTCCGGGACGGTTCAGGAGATCTCCGTATTCAATACAATTCTTCATACTGGCGACAACCAGAAGAAGATTATTCCTAATGGAGCCATATCGAACTCCACCATTACGAATATTACCGCCAATCCCACCAGGCGAATAGACCTGACGGTCGGAATTGGCTACGATGACGATATTCGCAAGGCGAAAGCGATCCTGGAAAAGATTCTGGCGGCCGAAGAGAGAATCCTGACCGAGCCACCACCTGTTGTTGCAGTGTCGGAACTGGCAGAGTCATCGGTGAACCTGGTGGTTCGCCCCTGGGTGAAAACAGAGGACTACTGGGGGGTCTATTTTCATCTCACCGAGACGATAAAAACAACTTTTGATGAAGAGGGGATTTCCTTTCCTTTTCCGCAGCGGGATATTCATATGTATGCCGTGGCGAAAAACGGAGAAACTGTTTCCGCAACTACGGAGTAGCAGAAGAAACGCAATGGCTGTTCTACTTATGGGCAGCCTTTGCTGAACACAGAGCAGGAAGAGCAAATGAAACCGGATTCTGATCAGTTGCAGAGAGCTATCCGCAGATTTTCTCTCTCTGGGAATGGATCATTTACAGTTCGACCTGTCGGCAGCGGTCATATTAATGACAGTTACCTTGTCTCTTTCGCGCACAAACGATTTATTCTTCAACGCATTAATCACAAGGTCTTTAAAGAACCCCATAAGGTTGCTCGTAATTCGGCACTGGTCTCTTCTCACCTGCGGGCTAATTTTCTACGGTTTCAGGCGGATGTGGAATGCATTCCGGAGATTCTTGCCGCTGAAGGTGGTGAGAGGTATTGGCGGGATGAAGCAGGTGATATATGGAGGGCACAGAGCTATATCGCTAACAGCTTTGTTCATGAGAGGATAGAAAAAGAGGAACAGGCTATTGAAGTGGGTAGATGCCTTGCCGCATTTCATGAGGTCATTGCTGATCTGGCCTTGACTGAACTGGAGGTTGTTCTGCCTGATTTCCACAATTTGCCGGGGTATCTGCAAAAATATGACGCGGCCATTGCTGCCGCGCCTGCAGATCTTACCGCCAAGCTGGGTCAACACCGTGAATGCATTGACCGGTATAGACCCTTGGCGGATTTTTTTCCACGGGCCATGGATCAGGGAGATGTGGTGCAGCAACTGGTGCATGGGGATCCCAAAGTTTCGAATATTCTTTTTGACGGTGATTCCGGTCGAGCGGTAAGCATGATTGATCTTGATACCGTTGGTCCCGGTCTAGTGCTTTTTGATGTGGGAGACTGTCTTCGTTCAGCCGCTTTTCTATCAGCTGAAGACGACACTTCCAGTGAGGGAAGTTGCGATATCTCCTTGCTTGCCGCTTTTCTCCAAGGCTATCTCGAGAAGAAGTCGTTAAGCCGTTTTGAGCTGGACCATATTTTTGAGGCGTTTCTTCTCATTACGTTTGAACTGGGTGTTCGGTTTCTGACTGACTACCTGCAGGGGAACTGGTATTTTAAAGTGATGAACGAAGAAGATAATCTCCACAGGGCCGTAACGCAGTTCAGGCGTGTCGCAGGAATAGAGGGGCAGCGAAGGGAAATTACCGAAGCCGTTGCCGGTTGTGTTGCTAAAGTCAAAAAGAGTAGAACAGGAAAAAAATGAGTATATCTCCGTATGCCTTGCATTGTCGCTCTTCAGAATGTGCTGCCAGAAGAGGAGAAGTTCGCACTGCGCATGGTGTGGTCCAGACCCCCATCTTTATGCCGGTGGGGACGCAGGCCACCGTTAAAGCCGTATCGCCGCAGAATCTGCTGGATCTCAATGCTCAGATAATTCTGGGAAACACCTATCATCTTTACATCCGCCCAGGGCATCACCTGATTGCAGAGTTTGGCGGACTTCATCGTTTTATGGGCTGGGACAAGCCTATTTTGACGGACAGCGGTGGTTTTCAGATATTCAGTCTGAAAGAGCTTGCCGAAATTACAGAGGAGGGGGCCGCCTTCCGCTCGCATCTCGACGGTTCCAGGCTGTTTCTGTCTCCGGAAGATGCCATCGAGGTACAGCAGGCTCTGGGGTCAGATATCATGATGTGTCTTGACACCTGCATCCCATATCCCGCTGAAAAAAAAGAAACAGAGGATGCAACGGCCTTGACAAGCAGGTGGGCGGCGCGCTGCCGGACAGCCCACAGCAACAGGGAGCAGCTTCTTTTCGGCATTGTCCAGGGGGGCATGCATCCGGAGTTGCGAAGGAGGTCCGCTGAACAGCTGGTGGATATCGGTTTCGACGGCTATGCCATTGGAGGCCTCAGCGTTGGTGAATCGAAAACATTAATGCATGAAATGACCGAAGCCACAGTTCCTCATCTGCCGGCTGATTTTGCTGTCTATCTTATGGGTGTGGGAACTCCTGAGGATATAGTCGAGGGTGTCTGGCGTGGCGTGGATATGTTTGATTGCGTAATGCCGACCCGAAACGCCCGGAACGGTACCCTTTTTACCTCAAGAGGAAAAATTGTCATTAAAAATTCCAGATATCGAGAAGACAAGGAGCCTCTGGACGCTGCGTGCACCTGCTATACCTGCAGGAACTTTTCCAGAGCATATCTGAGGCATCTGTTTGTCAGTAGAGAAATACTCAGCTATCACCTCAATACCATACACAACCTGCACTATTATCTTAATCTCATGGCAGAGATTCGTGAGGCGCTGGAAAAGGACGGTTTCGCCCAATTTCGGAAAGATTTTTATAGCATGCTCGGCTCCGAATGATTATTCTAAACAACCATTATAGACAGATACGATGTATTTCGTACAACATATTGACATCAGGGTGCGCAGGCTAACTGATATGTCAGCCAAAATATTCCATTGGAGGAAAACTTATGACAAGCATTGCATATGCGGCCGATGCAGCAGGAGGCGCTGGAGGATTCGCCTCATTTTTACCACTGATTCTCATTTTTGTGGTGTTTTATTTTTTACTGATCAGGCCCCAGCAGAAGCAGGCTAAAATGCATCGCCAGTTCCTCAGTGACCTTAAAACCGGGGATAAAGTTATTACCAGAGGTGGAATGCATGGAACAATCACCGGTCTTACAGATACAGTTGTCACGCTTGAAGTAGCAAAAGATATACGCGTCAAAGTTTCCCGTGACGCCATTGGTGGAAGCGCGGCAAAGCCGGAAGCTGCTCCTGCTGCAAAAAGCGGTTGAGGGATCAGGGGCTGCTGAGTTTTAGCAGGAAAAATGCAGGAAATGGAAAAGTGATGCAACCCTTCAAGAGGGTTCATCACTTTTTTTGTTGGTTGTTGTAAACAGTACCCGTCTCGGAGTTTCTCCTCCGGGTACAAGAGGCACTCATGGCAAAAAAGAAGTATTACGCTGTAAAGAATGGCGTAAAAGCAGGAATATACCGAAGCTGGCCGGAGACGGAGGCCCAGGTTAAAGGGTTTGCCGGCGCCAAATTCAAGGGCTTTGCCTCTGAGGATGAAGCGCGCGCATGGCTGGCAGGTGAAGAAACGCTGCACCCTGCAGGAAAAATACGGACTGCATCTGAATCATCAGCTGTGGTGAGAGAGGGGATTATTGTCTATACCGATGGTGGTGCGATAAACAATCCGGGACCGGGCGGTTATGGAGTGGTAATCCTGGATGGAGAGCAGGAAAAAGAGTTATGCGGCGGATACCGGTACACGACCAACAATCGCATGGAATTAATGGCCTGTATTGCGGCATTGTCGGAATTGAACGGCTGCCGTGAGAAAATCCATCTTTTTTCCGATTCTTCCTATGTTGTCAACGGCATGGTCAAAGGCTGGGCTCGAAGCTGGAAGAGGAACGGATGGGTAAAATCCGATGGAAAATCAGTGGTAAATTCCGATTTATGGCAGAAGCTGTTGAGGCTGAGGGAGGACCTCGATGTCACCTTTAACTGGGTGCGGGGACATGCCGGAAATCCTTACAACGAGCGTTGTGATGCTCTTGCGACTCACTCGGCTTCAGGCACGGAACTTTTAGTGGATCACGGCTACGAGAAGAGTCTTTCTTGATCAGGGTTGCTTTGGAGTCAGAGCATGGAGCATTTGACCATTCGACAACGGCTGAAAGAGATTCTGAAGCAGGGGGAGTGGACCTCTCTGGAACTCTCAAAGGAATTGTCCGTTGAAGAGAAAGAAATATATACCCATCTGCACCATGTTAAAAAATCGCTCGGCTCAGAAAAACTGGTGATTCGTCCTTACCAGTGTCTCTCCTGTCACTATGTTTTTACGAAAAGAGCACGTTATGACAGGCCTGGAAGATGCCCGAAGTGCAGGGCTACCCATATTCGAATGGCGACGTTCTCGCTCTCTGAGCAGCGCGGATAGTGCACGTAATCTCAAGGGTATGGACAAAAGCATTTACAGTGCTCTCAGATATTCGGGTTTGAGGCCGATTTTCCCCTCCAGGGCCTGGTCTATCAGCTGCAGGGCAGCCTCTTTTTCTTTTGGGAGCTTCACCTTCAGGGGAAGATAGTTAGAGGCATGATTGGCATGGAAAAGTCCTGAGCTTAAGGTGGTGTTCTCCAGCATCAGTCGTATCTCACGAAGCATTTCCATTGGACCGGGCAACGCAAAAGAACCATCGAGCTGTTTCTGGTAGAGGGGCGTTCCAGGTACCAGCATGAGGCTCAGTGCCCCGACATAGTCAGGATCGATGGCCGAAAGAACCCTGCCCGTCTCGCGTGCGTGGATGTGAGAACGCTCTTTTCCTGCAATGCCGAGAAGGACGGTGACGGAGAGTTTTATGCCCGCTTTTCTGATTTTACGGCCCATCTCTATCATTCGGGCTGCGTTCGCGCCTTTGTTGATGACCTCCAGAGTGTGATCGTCTCCTGTTTCCAGCCCCATGTAAGCAATTTTCAGGCCAAGCTCATGCAATAATCTCAATTCTGCATCGCTTTTATGGTAAATACTTTTGCTGTTGGCGTAGGCCCCCACTCGAATGACCCAGGGGAGGTGTTCCCGGATCAATTGTAGGATATTGATAAGCCGTTTTTGAGGCAGAGAGAGAGCGTCACCGTCGCAGAGAAAGAGTTTTCTCTGCTTTTTGCAGTGCTGCGCCGCAAACATAATGTCTGCCTGGATGGTGGCATCATCTTTTATAGTGAATTTCTGTCCTTTATACATACCACAGAAACTGCATTTGTTGTGGGTGCAGCCGGTGGTGACCTGGAGAAGAATACTGTGTGCCTCGCTGGGCGGCCGGAAAATGTTGCCTTCATAATGCATGGGTGGCTCCATAATGTATAAAATTGTTTCAGACGGTGAATATCACCTGCTAAAGTACCATGACAGCATGTTGCCGGTAAAATGTTTTTTTCCTGGTTGATGTGATTACATTTGATGAGTAGTACAGTATGAAGGAAATGAGCTTGAGTGGAAAAACTGTACGAAATCGCCTTATTCAAGAGAGAGTGAGCGGAAGAATGAAAACGCCGGCAAACTGGAAAGAGAAACTGCGGCGGAAAATGCTGCCCGTCCCGGGGATTCTCGGCAGGGAGGAATATTATTCCTGTGCGGTTCTTGTTCCCTTGCTCTATCTCGATGGAGAAGAGCATCTGCTTTTTCAGAAACGGGCCCCTCATATCAAACAGGGCAGTGAAGTATGCTTTCCCGGTGGACATTTTGAAGAAAAGAAAGATACCGATCTACTGGATACGGCATTGCGTGAAGCGCAGGAAGAGTTGGGAATTATGCCGGGCATGGTAGATGTCCTCGGACAGCTGGAAACCGTTGTCTCTCCTCGAGGGATTATCGTTGAATGTTTTCTTGGAGTGCTTGAGATCTCAGAAACCAGTGAGCTTGTTATTGACATGAAAGAAGTGGAAAAGGTTTTTACTGTACCGGTATCATGGTTCAGACGGAATCCTCCGCAGATATATCGCACCAGGGTTGAGATTCAATCCTCGTATGTTGACCGTGGAGGAAACACTCAGGTTTTACTTCCTGTTGAAGAGCTGGGGTTGCCTGATCATTATCGCAATAACAGGAGTGAGTGGATGCATCGAGTGGTAGTTTATCCTTCCAGACCAGAGATAATCTGGGGAATGACGGCCGCGGTGGTAGAAAATCTCGTCAGGAAATATTTTCCTGCCGGTTCTGGTCAGCAAGGTCTGTGAGTGGAATGTGTATTATCCTCTTTTCTTATAAGGCAACTCCGGGCTATCGTCTCGTGCTGGCCGCTAATCGTGATGAGTTCCTGGCTCGCCCCACCGCACCTTTGTCCCGTTGGGGCAATAATGGAGAAATATTTGCCGGAAGAGATCTCCAGGCGGGTGGAACATGGCTTGGAATCACCACAAAGGGTAGATTTGGAGCGCTGACAAACTACCGGGAAGGGCCGACCGGCAGGGCGTCCTTGAAATCCAGAGGCGAATTGCTGGTCCACTTTCTCGAGGGAGAGCAGGACTGTGCCGCTTTTCTTGACGATCTTGTCCCGAAAGCCGCTCAGTACAACGGTTTTAATCTTCTTCTGGGGGATACTGAGTCAATGTACTATTATTCCAACAGGGGCGGAGCTCCCTCTTCCCTGAAGCCCGGGATCCATGGCTTGAGCAATCATCTGCTCAACAGCAGCTGGCCCAAGGTAGAGCGAGGCAAGCTTCTTTTCAAAAGGGTGCTTCTTCAGAAGAGCTTTTCGCAGGAAGAGCTCTTTGCTGTCCTGGCAGACACCTGTGAGCCGGACCCGGACAGGCTGCCGCAGACTGGTGTTGGGCCCGAATGGGAGCGGCTCCTCTCTCCTATTTTCATCAAGAGTGCAAATTACGGCACCCGTTCGTCGGCTATTTTGACAATATCCGAACAGGGGCATACAGTGCTGCGTGAGAGAACATATCCCCAGGGCGCGGGTGAGTGTCTTGTGGATATAGAGAAAAGGTATTAAATCTCAATATTTTATGTACAGTAGAAGAGGTCTCAACCTGTGAAATATATGGGCCAGGGAAGTTCGGTTGGCGCTTTCGGGTTCTCCTGGATCTCGGTTCCGGGAGGAAACTCATTCTGTCTATATCAAAACTCTATCAAAAAGAGAGGATTGCGCTATGCATTTTGATCTGATAGTTATCGGTTCCGGACCGGCGGGTCAGAAAGGGGCCATTGCCGCTGCCAAACTTGGACGTAAAGTGGCAATTATCGACAAGCAGGCGATGTATGGCGGGGTATCGCTCCATGGCGGCACCATTCCCAGCAAGACGCTTCGGGAAGCCATTCTTTTTCTGTTTGGTTTGCGCCAGCGGGCCTTTTACGGTCATGATTACACTGTTAAAGAGGAGATCAACCATGAGGATCTGGTAATGCGGGTTCGCATGGTCGAAGATCGGGAAATGAGAGTGATCAGAGACCAGCTGAAACGCAATAGAATTCAGATGTTCTTTGGTATGGCCAGTTTTCGGGATGAGAAGACGGTTCTGGTGGAAGGTGAAAAAGATCAGCACATTCTTACCGCGGATAATTTTCTTATTGCCTGCGGTACCCATCCTGTACGAGATCCAGCTATTCCCTTTGATGGTGAGACTATAATTGATGTCGACCAGATTCTTGATCTGCAGGATCTGCCGCGCAAACTCATCGTGGTTGGCGCCGGCGTAATCGGTCTGGAGTACGCATCCATGTTTGCAGCAATGAATATTGATGTCACGCTTATCGATCAGCGGGAAGATATACTTAACTTTGTCGACCATGAAATTATCGATCGGCTCAAGTTCAGTATGATGGAAGAAAACACGGTGTTCCGTCTTGGAGAAACTTTACACAAGGTTGAAAAAGAAAGAAGTGATCTGGTAAAAGTGACACTGGAGAGCGGTAAGATTGTCCGAGGTGATACCTTCCTTTATGCGGTTGGACGACAGACCAATGCAGACTCTCTTCATCTTGATGCAATTGGGTTGAAGACAGATGGTCGGGGGCGTATCAGCGTCAACCGGAATTTCCAGACAGAGCTTGAGCATGTCTATGCTGCCGGCGATGTTATAGGATTTCCAGCACTTGCCGCCACTTCCATGGAGCAGGGACGTCTGGCCTGCTGTAATATGTTTTGCCATACAGCGCAGAGCTGCCATGAGCTGCTCCCTTTCGGTATATATACCATTCCTGAAATTTCCATGGTGGGAAAAACCGAACAGGAGCTCACCAGAGATAAAATTCCCTACGAATTCGGTACTGCCCGTTATGATGAGCTGGCAAAGGGACAGATTCTTGGGGCAAAGTCAGGCTTTGTGAAAATATTGTTCGACCCGGTGACCTTGAAACTACTGGGGGTGCATATCATCGGAGATCAGGCAGCAGAGCTGATCCATATCGGTCAGGTGGTGATGAGTCTGAGTGGCACCGTTGAGTATTTTCGTGATACTGTTTTCAACTATCCGACTCTTGCTGAAGCATACAAAGTAGCCGCCCTGAACGGGTTAAATAAGCTGCAGAAAGAAGAGAACGTTTGTCATGTTGAGGCTGACAGGTGCAAAGATGCCTGAAAAACGAAGCGGCTGTCCGGTGGTGTCTCCTGAAGAGACCATCCTGCAAACCAGAGTAGGCAGGGTTGTCTCTGCTGCAGTGCAGAACCGGCGAACCGGGAAAACGGAAACTTTCTATCGTTTTCTTTTTTCTGACTGGGTCAATATCATTGCCTTGACCTCGCAACATGAAATAGTTTTGATACGGCAGTTTCGATATGGCAGCGGCAGGGTGGAACTGGAGATCCCGGGCGGGGCGATTGAAAATGGAGAGTCTCCTCTCGAAGCCGGGCAGCGGGAGCTGCTGGAAGAGACCGGATATGTCGGGCGAAACGGTAAGGTGATAGGTGATGTGCTGCCTAACCCGGCCATCCAGAATAATCGCTGCTATACTGTAGTGCTGGAAGATGTGAAGCAGGTTAGCGGACAAAACATGGATGAAATGGAAGACATCGATGTTGAAGTTGTGCCCTTTGCTCATATTGACTCTCTGATACGTTCTGGAAAGATCAGTCACGGTCTGGTTCTGAATGCGTTGATGCTCTATGAAAAAGCTCGGAATATAAGGTGATGCTCCTGTTTCAATTCCGCATATATCCTTGACTGCGCCACAAAAGCAGCGTGTTCTTGCAAAAATACTTGAGAATACAGTTATTTCATAAGTGAATAAAGACAGCACTTTTCCAAAAGAAAAATTGATGTGTTCTGTAGAAATGTTTTAAGGTTGACTCAAACGTAAAGGTAAGGTATAAGAGGGGAGAAGCGGCCGAGGTATTGTACGTCAACGTTCGTTGATTCTTGAGAAGGGTAAGGACGGGAGAGCAAGGGAAAAGACGTATGGAAAAACTGTTGTTTCAATCTGTTCCTGCGGTTTTACATGAAAACTCAAGATGTTACAGGGAGAGAATTGCGATCAGTTATAAAAAGAGAGGGACCTATCTTTCATTAACCTATGGCCAGTTTTATGAAAGGGTTTTGCTGCTGGCTCGAGGGTTACGTAAAGCCGGAGTAGAACGTGGCGACAGGGTAGCCATCTTTTCTGAAAATCGTCTCGGTTGGGCAATTTCCGACATGGGGATACAGTGCGCCGAAGCTGTCACCGTGCCGATCTATGCCACCAACACTGGCGAACAGGCCGCCTATGATATCAACCACTCGGCTG
>JAZBNU010000446.1:0-3141 GCA_036350815.1 Desulfopila sp. | reverse complement strand
CTGGCTACCATGCGCAATTACATCAGCAAACTGCTGGTTTTCCGAACCATGCAGCTTTTGCCGGATCCCGTTTTCCAGAAAGGTATGAATGCCAGGTATTTTCAGGATAACTACCTCCCCCGCCTACAGAAAAAAAACGAATTTCAAGAAATGCTGAAAGGCCATCCCTATGCACTTTTCATGAGCTTTTCCAAAGCTGCCGAATATAGTTGCTCGACTCTCAAACTATGGCTTGAACAGTTGCTTCTGGCAGAGTATCGTTTAAAGGGATCAGGTTTGCCTGAACGCGTGGTGCTTGAACAGCTTCTCATATCATTATTGCATGGGTCATCCTCTTTGGAACAACCAAGATAAGATGCGGGTCTGTCGACAATAAACAACAAATCACTGGTTTCTTCCGCCTCTGTCATGGTAAAATACAGGAAAGAGGCTCTCAGTTATATTCATTTAACCACATCGTTTTTCCGCAGCAATTGGATATTGAAAAAGTCGTATTCGTAACTATTTTACCCCTAAGGAATGATGGAAAAGGGTTTTCACAAGCAATCGACATGTACTTATGAGTGACACCAAAAGGGCAGAATCCGTTGCCACAAAGAGGAGAACTGAAACCCGTGAGCCGCCTTTGTACAAAGTGCTTCTTCATAATGACGACTACACAACCATGGAATTTGTAGTCGCCATTCTGGAAAATGTTTTTCACAAGTCCAATGCCGAAGCAACGCGTATCATGTTGAATGTGCATCATGAGGGAATAGGGGTTGCCGGAATTTTTACAAAGGAAGTCAGTGAAACCAAAGTCTCCGTTGTTCATGAATTGGCCAAAAAAAACAATTTTCCGCTCAGATGCTCCATGGAAATTGTCTGAGTAAAAAACATAGCTAGAAAAGATAGATACAATGCTCAGCAAAACACTGGAAATGGCCCTTATCCGGGCAATACGGGAAGCGAAAAGCCACAATCATGAATATGTTACAGTGGAGCATATGCTCTATGGACTTCTTCATGACGACCTGACCCATTATATAATTTCGGAGTGTGGCGGTTCAACAGACAATCTTAAATCAAAATTGGAAGAATTCTTTATTGGGGGAATACCCCAGCTTTCTCCCAAGACATCAAGCGAACCGGCGCAGACTCTCGCTTTTAACCGTGTGCTGCAAAGAGCCGTGGCGCATGTACAGAGCTGTGGAAAAATGGAAGTGGACAGCGGCGACGTACTGGTTTCTATCTTTTCCGAACCGGAATCTCATGCAGTTCATTTCCTCGGGTCAGAAGGTGTAGGCAGAATGGCAGTGGTAAATTTTGTCTCCCATGAACTCCCGGAAAACCTGCAGAAAGAACCTCTGCCGAAACCGCCATCACAAAGCCCCAAGAAGAAAGAAGGAACCCCGGAGGACAAGGCACTTGAAGAGTTCACCATCAACCTTTCTGTGTATGCTGCCGAAGGAAAACTCGATCCTTTAATCGGCAGACAGGAGGAAATCAGCAGAATCATGCAGGTGCTCTGTCGTCGCAAAAAAAACAATCCCCTGCTGGTTGGTGAACCGGGTGTTGGTAAAACCGCCATGGCTGAAGGACTTGCCCTTTCCATCCATGCCGATAAAGTTGCTCGCAAAAATGAAGAGAAACCGTCAGTCCCCGATCTTCTCCAGGATGTTGAAATCCATCTTCTTGATATGGGCGCGCTGGTCGCGGGGACCAAATATCGCGGGGATTTTGAGAAACGTCTCAAAAATGTTGTCAGTGCTATTGAGAAAAAGGATAACGCTATCCTTTTCATTGATGAGATGCATACCGTTGTAGGCGCCGGTGCAACCAGCGGCGGCTCCATGGATGCTTCCAACCTTCTTAAACCTGCACTTCAGGCAGGAGTACTGCGCTGTATCGGATCCACCACCTACGAGGAATATAAAAACCATATCGAAAAAGACCGTGCCCTGTCGCGCCGCTTTCAAAAAATCGATATTGAAGAGCCCGGAGTCGGCGACACCAAGCTTATTCTGCAGGGACTGAAGGAACGTTACGAATCACACCACAAGGTTCGCTATTCAAAAAACTCCATCAATGCGATCGCCGAGCTTGCCGACAGATACATCAATGACCGTTTTCTCCCGGATAAAGCTATAGATGTAATGGATGAAGTCGGCTCGCTTTTCAGGATGAACGGGAAAATCGACAAAATGGTCAAAATCAGCGATGTTGAACAGGTCGTTTCCCGTATGGCCAGGGTACCAGCCAAAAGCAGCAGCCGCAGTGAAAACCTCTCCCTTAAAGAACTTGGTAGCAGACTCAGATCCGTGATCTTCGGTCAAAACGATGCGATTGATGCCGTGGTACAGGCTGTTAAACGATCCAGGGCAGGACTGGGAAATCCTCTTTCTCCCACCGGCAGTTTTCTCTTCGCTGGTCCGACTGGAGTTGGCAAAACTGAAGTTGCCCGCCAGCTCGCCCATATGCTGTCTGTCCATTTTGAAAGATTTGACATGAGCGAATATATGGAGAAGCACGCCGTCGCCCGTTTAATCGGCGCTCCTCCAGGGTATGTCGGCTTTGATCAGGGCGGACTGCTGACAGAAGCTATCCGCAAGCACCCCTATTCCGTGCTTCTTTTGGATGAGATTGAAAAAGCACACAGCGATATCTTCTCTATTCTCCTGCAGGTGATGGACCACTCCACCTTAACGGACAACACCGGCAGAAAGGCTGATTTTCGCAATGTCATCATCATTATGACTACAAACGTCGGCGCACGGGAAATGAGTAACGCCTCAATCGGCTTCCTCCAGTCCCACGATAAGGCCAAGGACAAAACTGCGATAAACAAACTCTTTTCACCAGAGTTCAGGAATCGCCTTGATGGTGTCATATCCTTCGGCTCGCTGGATACCAGCGATATGGAAAAAGTTGTCGACAAGCTGATGCTTGAGCTCAAAGAACAACTTGCAGACAGAAGAGTCAGTATCGTCCTCAGCCAAGAAGCACGAAACTGGCTGGCCCGCAAAGGGTATGACCCAGCATACGGCGCGAGACCATTACGACGCCTGATAATGAAGGAAATCGGTGATGTACTTACCGAAGAGATTCTCTTTGGTAGACTGAGTCAAGGTGGAGAAGCCACCGTCGGCATCGAAAACGATG
>JAZBNU010000445.1:0-8078 GCA_036350815.1 Desulfopila sp. | reverse complement strand
CATTCTTTTATGAGGGCAACAAGATTTTTCTGTGCAACAGACCTGCCTCCAGTTGTGGTCGATGGTGCCGGTGCTGCTGATTCGTTTGCGGGTAAAGTTTCTTCGGCCATGGATAGCTATCCTTTGCTGTTTGTTGGTATCATTTCTTTATCATTTGAAAAAGGGTACAGGAACGCTGAAGAGTGACTCGTTTATACCTGTAATCTCATAATCTCGTTGTATGCTTCAAGCGCCTTGTTCCGCATCTGCACGAGCATGCGCAGAGCCATATCCGCCTCTTCCGTTGCAATCATGACCTCATGAAGGTTCCTGGCTTCGCCGGTGTGTAGTTTCTGTATTGCTCTATCTCCCCTCAGTTCGGCCTGCTGTACCTGGTTGAGGGTGTTTAGTAAAATCTCGCCAAAGCCTTCTCTGGCCTGACTCGTCTCGCCCCCTATGGATTGAGGCATCGCAAGAGGCAGACCGGGGCTTGCTATTGGTGTTGTATTCATCTGTTACCTCCCGATTTCTAATGCTTTAAGAGCCATTTTCTTTGCTGATTTAATTGTTGTTGTATTCGACTCATATGCTCGTGTGGTGTTCATCATGTCAACCATCTCTTCGAGAAGATTGATATTGGGCATGGCAACATATCCTTCTTCGTTTGCATCTGGGTGGTCAGGTTTGAATACCAGCTTTGGTGGCTCAGTATCTTCCAGAATTTCAGTTACTTTGACACCTTGGACGCCGTTGCGAAGGTTTGCGTTCAGCTGCTCCTGGAAAGAGAGGGGGGTGGTCTGAAAATAGACTGATTTCCGTTTGTAAGGGCCGCCTTCAGGTGTTGAGGTTGTCTCAATATTGGCGAGATTAGAACTGATGGTGTTGAGACGGATGCTATTTGCCTGTAGAGCGGATGAGGCAACTCTAATAGATGTGAAAATGTCCATCTTCTTCTCCTTTAGACGGGTTATTGCCCGCCTTGAATTATATATTTGCGTAGAGATAATTTTTTGTTGAGGAGTTGTGCTGTTGCCTCGTAAAGGAGTTGGTTTTCAGACAATGCCAGCATTTCCTGCTCAAGGCTGACGCTGTTTTGATCACCTATTCCGGTGGAATCTTTTTTTGTGACAATTTGCCCTGTGATGTCGGCTGGATTTTTCGAGCCAAGAGGGAAGTGGGTAGAGTGTGTGGTTTCCATTGAAAAAAGCCCGCTTGTAACAGCACTTTTCAGTTCTTCTTCAAAAGAAAAACGTGCCGGTGCATACCCTGGAGTTTCGCTATTGGCGATATTGGAGGCTATGACTTTTTCATTATCGGCGCGAAGGTCCAAGACTTTTTTTAACAGGGCAATACTCTGATCTGAAATGGAGTGTGTCTTCATGGCTAGTTTTCTCCTTTGGCGTCAGCTGTTGACAGCATTGCTGTTCCCAGGGAAGGCAGAGGGAAAGACGGAATTTGGGTATTGTCACTGGATTGCGTCAACAGTAGCCGGGTAATCAGTCGTGAATCAGTAATTTTTGTCAATATCATGGAGTTGCAATTCCTTTTCAGCAAGTTTTTGCCAGAGAGGATCATAGCCTTTTTCGACAATTTCTCGGAATAAGTTTAAAGATGTTTCTGTGTTTCCTGCGCCACTTTCTATTTCTGCAAGTCTGTATCGTGCATGATCAAAAAATTTTTCCTGATCTTTGGTACGATGAAAAAGACCTGCAGCTTCTGTGAACGAATTTTCCTGATATAAGCTTTCCCCTAAGATAAAAAGAGCGTCCATAGACAAAGCAGAACCATCTGAGAGGAAGGGAGTGAGAATGGATACAACCTCTTTGTATTGACCAAAGATATAGTGCAAAGTTGCTGCAATTTCTCTAACTTGGAGAATATCAGGTAAAGGATCTGAAAGGAGTTCCAGGGCCTGTGAATTTTTACCGGAAGCGACTAAAGATTGAAGGCGAAAGAAGTTGATGTTTTTAAGCGCGTTGCCGGTCGGATAGTTATATGTATATCGTGTTGCATAATCTTCCACCATGTCATAATCCCCCTGGTTATACATTATTGACACGAGCGGCAGATAATATGATTCTTTTTGCTCTTCTGAAGATGTTGCCAGAAGATAGAGATACAGATTCCTCGCTTCAGAAAATATGCCCAGCTGATGATAGGCTTTTGCTAGAATATGCAACAGCTCAATATCAACCCATTCTTTTTGAAAGAGAAGACGATTCTGTTTGGCCAGGACTATAGCGTCAACATAGTTATCAGAAGAAAGCAACCGGTTAAGTTCTTGAGGCAAAATTTCTATAAGTAAAGCCTGTGCGGTTTCCTTCAGAGGACTTGCGTGAAAATCCCTTAAAAACTGTTGGATCCTGTCCATACTTGTTTCAATATCACCTGTTTCAGAGTAGGCAATGGCCTCCTTGAGTGCTGCCTCTGCAGCAACTTCTCTGTCTGTCGCATTTTCAGCAAGGGACCTGTAGGAGTGCACACTTGTTTTTCTCCAGCTTGGCTGGGACAGATAGCGGATATCATATCTTTTAAGTTCAGCTCTATAGGCAGCCTCTGTATCAGGATAGGAATCTTCGATGGCAGAAAAAACCGCATACATCTCACTGGAATTTTTAAAGGTTAATTCTGCCAGTGCTTTTTTGTAACTTATCAGTCCAAGAAAGCTGTTTTCGTCAATAACTGAGATCAGCTGCTGTAAGCACTGGGACGTTTGGATATATTTTTTCTGATGATAGAGAGTGTTGCAGTATCCATTAAGCGAAAATGGCTGTTCTGCAAGCGTGGTCTTGTCTTCGAAGAGCTGATACCCCACATACGCTTTAATGTAATCTTTTGTGGCAAACCAATAATCGGCTTGACGCAGATCGCGCAGAGCTGCGAGTTTGGGGGGCATAGCGATATCATCTCTTCTCAGTAGACTGTCTGTTCTTTTTACCTGGTTCGTGGTTAAAGTGGTCTCTACCTGTGACAGGAGCAGATAAGGAGAGAGGGCAAAGTCTGCTTCAATATATCTTTCCAACTGGCGAAACTGATTATCGGCGATATACGGATTTTCGTGCTCAGCTCGAAGCAGTCCTAAGAGATATGCGGCGGCAATGCCGACAAACTGTTCAGTGTAATTTTCTTTAAGAAGGAAAAGCTGCTTGTAAGAATCGGGGTAGTTATCAGCACGAAGAAGGATTTCACCCAGAGTCAGCGCCAACATTTTTTGTTCTTGCTGGTCCTGGGTGTTTTTGAATAGCTCAAAAACAAGAGGGACCATTTCATTCCACTTGCCTGCAATTGAAAGAGAGAATAGTTCTTCGGGCAGGATTTCATGACTGTTTACATCGGGAATTAGGGCAATTATCGGGAAAGAGGGGATGCTGTATTTCATGGGAGCACTGGTGACGATGTCAGGTTGGAAGTTTGCGAAAAACGAGTGCCAGTTCCCGGAGTACGGACTAGAGATATAGGGGTTGGAAAAATCTTTTCCCTGATCGGTTTCCACCGAAATGCCTTCCAGCCTTGAAGTGAGCTCAGGGAATTCGCTGGTAAACTGGTTGCCGAGCAGGATATCAACAACAATGGTTTTTGCCTCTACACCAGAGACCTGGACTTTTTGCGGCACGTGACGGAGAAAGAACGAGAGGGTGGTTTGTCCTTCATCCTCTTGAGTCAAAAATTTGACTACTTTGTCGTCAGCAGTAAAAGGCAGTGGTTCAGAATTTCGTAAGTCAGCATCAAGGGTGATGTCAATTCTTTTTCCTTTTTGAGAGTAGGTATAAGGCGGGGCTTCTGTAAATGTTATAAAGATCTGTGTGCTGCTGCTCCCTGCAGACATTGAGACGCGTACTATTTCAGTATCACGTGCCACGGCAGTAAGAGACTCTGAAACCAGCAGTATGAAAAAGAATGTTAAATAGTATAGCTTCATGTGAACCATTGTTGATGTAGAGTAAAAAAGATACGGAACGCTTTGCAATTATTGTTCCAAATAAAAGGAGAGAAATGAGTGGCGCGATGCAAGCCGATTTTCTGAAGCAAAAAAGAACCAGGGCAGTTATTTTTCGGAAATGTTGTCAGAGGCGGTAATTATAGAATTTCTGTAATAATTATAAAATTTATTGTAATATGGTGCATGATATCTTCTGTGTTTTCAATAAGACAATTGATTTTTTCTTGGCTTTACTGCTAATATGGAAAAACCAGGCGTTTTCGACGAATACATTGGCTCAGGGGCAGTATCCTTCATGGCCCCGTAAAGCAGATAATTGTAAACAAAAATAACACTCGCGGGAGGATAGAATGGGAAAGAATGTCTTGTTGGTTGATGATTCAAGCACAATGAGAAAAATCATTGGACGGTCTCTGCGGCAAGCCGGAATCGATTTTGATAATATTTTCGAAGCAGGTGACGGCTTGGAAGCACTTGAAATACTGGAAAATGAAGATGTTGATATTGTCTTGAGTGATATAAATATGCCCAATATGGATGGGATATCGTTTTTGCGAGAGAAAGCCCAACGACCAAACATGAAGGACATTCCAGTACTCATGATTTCAACAGAAACAGGTGAGGATATTATAGGTGAAGCAAAGTCTCTAGGAGCTGTAGGTGCGATTAAGAAGCCATTTACACCTGACAAGGTCAACGAAGTACTCGGACCTCTTTTGTAAGGACCAGAAAAAGGGAGAAGTCTTGTGGAAATACAGGAGCAGATAATTGCAGCAACGGTGGAAATATTTACTTCCATGGTCATGATGGACGTAGCAGTATCTTCAGTCCAGGATCAGAATATTGAGACCTATGAAGATACGATCACCGGGGTAATTGGTTTGGCCGGGACCCATAAAGGGGTATTGGCAATTCATGTTCCCCATAATGTGGCTTTTGCCATAACCGGTAATTTTCTTGGTATGGAAATTGAGGAAATGACCGAAGATGTCGAGGATGCAATAGGTGAACTTGCCAATATGCTGGGTGGTAATGTTAAATCGATCCTTTCAGAAAAAGGAAGGGATATTGACCTGTCACTTCCATCGACAATTTCGGGAAAGGAATATGGTTTTCACACTATTGCTGGAGCTGAAAAAACCTTTATTCCTTTTGATTGCCAGAATGGAACCTTCTATGTGGAGTTGCAGCTGGAAAAATAGAGTGATACTCTCCTAAACACTGGAAAAATGACGTTCAGGAAATGAAATGAACATTTTGAAAACCGATCTGCATGGTGCCATAATCGCTACTGCTCAGGAAATCTTCTCGACGATGATATTTCTCGATATTGAGGAAGCAGACGCTGAAGAATATGAGCAAAATACGCCAGAATTCTGCTTGTCAAGTATGCTGGGGTTTGGCGGTGATATAAGGGGATCCATAGAACTTCATTTTCCTCGGGAGACTGCTGTTGCAATAACATCTCAGTTTCTTGGTATGGATGTGATGCAAATAGATGAAGATGTTAAAGATGCCATGGGAGAATTGGCGAATATGATTGCCGGGGGTCTTAAGGCTTTTTTTGCAGAAAAGAATGTTAAAGCTGAGCTGGCGATCCCAACTACTGTGATAGGGAAGGCATATTCAACAAGAAGCATTCCTGGTGCTGAAAGAGTGCAGATCTATTTTGTATGCGGTACAGGAATTTTTCTCGCTGATATGAAATATGTCTGCAACAGCTGAAATTGATTTAATTCTTCTCTCCTATCTGCCGATAGAGAGTAAGATGCTCAGGCACAGACAATGGTTTGACTGCAGGATGGAAAATGCATCTGTGGATAAGACCTGTCGGTACTCCTGATGCATCTCGTAACAGGGCATCCGGCCCTGTAATTTTCTCTTCACCTCTACGGTTTATTATTTTTCTTGCATGTCTTGTTAGATGAAAACCCAAAAAAAACTCGATAAGATACTTGAAGCAATACGAGAAAAGACCCAGGAAGAGGTTGGCGCTCTCATGGGTGTTAATTTTCGCCTGTCTCCTCTTTTTAATAAGCTGACGAACAAAGAAGATTTTTTGGATGAGCAGTCAGGTAAAAAGATTGTCGCCAAGATGGATATTACCGGTGAAGTTCAGGGTGAAGGTGCGCTGCTAATCGGAATAAAAGATGGTATTCGCCTGGGCGGGACCCTGATCATGCTGCCTTCGGCTGAACTGGATGAGGTTGTAAAAACTGAGAAGTATACCGAAGAAACTGAAGATTCTTATGGAGAGATAGCAAATATAATCGCGGGCTCTTATACAAAAGTTTTTGAGGAGATGTACTCCAAAAGCTGCCGTTTCGTCCGTAAAGAACAATCCGTTGTAACTCCTCTCAAATTAGAAGTTTCCGACACTGAGCCGTTTCCCGCCCAGTGGTACTACTGGGTAAAGTCCGGCATGATGATGGAAAGTCTGCAAATGGGTGATCTGGACATGTTGATCCCAGCAGAACCATTCGGCCTGGAATTGCCAGTCGATGATTCTGAGTCAGCACAGCAAAGTACCCCAGCGACTGAAGATGAGGACTCTCAATATCTCGGAGCAGAAGAAAAAACGACAGTCGAAGAGGATAACACGGATACCATACCTGAAACAGACTCATCAGAATCGGAAAAATCTGATCCTGTAGAGAAGTCCGCAAATCCGACATCTCCACAACTGAGTGGAAAGGAATTACAAAAGCAGAAAAAACTGGTAGACGAGGTTTTAACAACATGCCGCCGCACTATTTCTGAGGAAGTAAGCGCGCTTCTTGGCGTTGAGGTAAAACTCTCAGAACCTGAGAACAAGATTGTAACCAAGGAGGACTTTTTTCTAGAGGAAGCGGCCGGAAAACAGGTATTGGCTCGAATGGATGTCGTAGATGCTGCTGAGTCTGAAAGTTTTCTTTTCGTCAGTCTTAAAGATGCAATCAGAATAGGCTCACTTCTGATAATGCTGCCGCCTGCAGAGCTTGAGTCTTCTGTAAGCGAGGAGGAGTTTTCTCCAGATACGGAAGATGCTTATGGCGAAATAGCTAATATCATTTCTGGTGCCTATACTTCCGTTTTCCAGGAACAATATGTTGAAAAGCTGCGCTTTGTTAAAACCGATCTTGAAATTGTTGTCCCAATGAAGGTTGATATCGAGTCAGATGACATAATTCCTTTACAGCGATACTACATGGGCAGCAGTAAAATGGAAATAGGCGGGAAAGCGTGTGGAAAACTCTGTATGCTTATTCCTGCCGCACTTCTGAAACTCGACGGCATAGGGCGAGCTGATGAGATCACTGAAACTCAGGCCTCTGATGTTGAGCAGGGGGGGCAGAGCGTAGCGGGTTCATCTCCACATATTTCTAAGGATGATGCTCTACAGCAGTCTTCTCGTGAAAAGATCAAAGGTGCTGCAGACATTCTCATTATCGAAAACAGCAAGAATGAAGCGGAAAAGATTCAGATGCAGCTCAAGCAGATTGGTATTGGGGCGAACTGTATTTCTTTTGCCGATAATATAAACTTCCATATTACATCAGGTTTAAGGCTCATTGTAATCGTAATGGAAGAAGTCAATGAACAGGCGTACGGTATTACCATAAAAGTCCGTTCATTAAGCTCAGCCCCAATTGTTGCAGCTGGGCCGGCATGGACAAGGTCAAAAGTGATAAAAGCAGTTAAATACGGTGTGCAGGATATACTGCTCACTCCGGCGGTTCCAGAAGATATTCGTGAAAAAGTTGAACAGAATATTGTTAAACTGGCTGCCTGATGTCACCAGTTTTCAGATGTAAGGTTTTTCTTTTTAATTTTTTCCAGAAGGGTTGTACGTTTGAGCTTCAGGAGTCTCGCTGCCTCCTTTTTGTTTCCCCCCGCAGCACGCAGCGCACCGGCTATCAGTTTTACTTCATATTGATGGATCATCTCCTTAAAGTCAATCTCGGCATCTGTGGTTTCCAGGGTGTTCTGCTCAAGAAAGAAAGACGCAGATGAGGCGCTGCACACCGACTCAGGCATTTTTGCCGTCAGGTAGCTGTCATCGTCTTCTGTCCTGTTTTCCGGCAGGAGATATCTTTCCGGCAGATCAGCAACGTCAATTTTTTTTCCGCTGAAAAGAATAGACATGTGTTGAACGAGGTTTTCGAGTTCCCGAATATTG
>JAZBNU010000444.1:0-3045 GCA_036350815.1 Desulfopila sp. | reverse complement strand
TCTTCAAGCTTATAGGAAACGCCATATGGCCCTGTATGTTAAAACCAGCTGTATCTTGAGGAGGTCCAAGGATATCAGTCGGATGCAAAAATCGCTGATAAGTCTGGGATCAGTTCAGCTACATTAAGCGTCTAATAGTCGACGTTGCAGTAGTGACTTCATGTCACGACGACCGTCGACAATAAGTAAAACATAGACCTTCTTTTTTATGATGCGGTAGATAATTCGGTATGGTTTGAAAAATATTTCTCGATATTCACGAATACCCAGTGCCAGCAATTCCTTGGGATAGGCACCTCGCTCCGGTAGTTCGGACAGGTTGGAGAAAGTTTTCTCGATCTTATCTAAAACGTAATCTGCTTTTCGCGGTGTATCGTGAAATGCAATGTGATCATAAAGCTCCTCAAGATCACGTAATGCGTCTTTGGTCAACAAAACCTTGAACCGCATTAAGAGACCTCCCGCCGTTTTCGAACACGCTTGATAGCCTCATTGGCGGGTACTACATCACCTTCCTCAACCTGACGAATTCCCAGAGCCAAAATCTTCAGCAGAGCCATTGTTTGTTGGGTTTTCTCATAGCTGTCGATGTCTTGAATCACGACCTTAGCCTCGCCATTCTGGGTAATGACTATAGGCTCCTGCTGTTCTGCAAGGTTTCTCACGATTTCGGCAGCATGGGCTTTCAAGTAACTGATGGGCTTGACCTGGCTTGACAGTTTCATTTGATACCTCCGTTCTCGAGTGTGGACTAAATATAGTCCATAAATAGGTCAACTGTCAAGCTACGGAAGGCAAGTTTAAATAAAGCCGTCGAGAAATCTAACTTATTGAAAATTTTGGGCTTAAAAACCTGTTATGATGTCATATCGTCCATCCTAATTTTCACTCAATTTTAATTTTATAAATTAGCCATGGCGAATACACTCATTTTTCAGCCTATATTATTTGTGGATAGCCTGATTCGAATCTTTGAAAGGCGGCTAAAAATTTAGGATTAGCTAACGAAAGGTGAACTTTTTCAGAATGTTAGGTGCATAGCCGCAATCCACAATTCAGCCAAAGTGTGGGTTTCGTGTATCAAATACATAATTTCGGAAAGTAACCCAGGTGGCGAAACACGTACCCTGAGGATAAAATTTTTCTATTGGATAGTTCAATTTCCTGAAATAGGACCCTAAGCACCAGAGGTGGTATAACCTTTGACCTTTGAACCTTTTTGGTTTACATCAGATAGGAACAATACGCCTGAGCTGCTAACTTAACATGTGGTACTAATAATGGGGGCAGACCAGCAGTAGAACACCACAGCCATTCGATGAGATAATCTGCAAAACCAACTATCTCAGGGAGACAGGAAATGCTTAAGAAAGCTCTACTTACAAGCGCCGGGTTACTGATTATCATATTGATCTCGTTTTATGTGTATCTCCGCAGTTTTCTTCCGGAGTATAGTGGGTCGTTGACTGCACCGGGATTGAATGATGTTGTAACCGTCGAGCGGAATCAATTTGCCATGCCAACCATCACGGCACAAAATGATGACGATCTCTATTTTGCCTGGGGATATGTCAATGCCCAGGACAGAATGTTCCAAATGGAGTTTACCCGTCGAATAGCCCAAGCAAGGATTTCGGAAGTCGCAGGCGAGTCTACTGTCAAGACGGATCTTTTTCTGAAGGCAGTTGGTTTTTATGACATCGCCAAGCGCTCTACAGAAAAGATGAACCCTGAAATAAGACGGGCGATGCAGCGATACGTTGATGGCGTTAACTACTACCTGGACACCAATGGCACAACCCTTTACATGAAACTGATGGGGCTGGAGAAGGAAAAATGGACAGTTACCGACGCTTCCTCAGTCGCCATGATGCTGAACTGGTCGCTGGCCTATAACATGAAGCATGAAGTTCTTTACCACAAAATCAGCAAAAAGATCGGCAGGCAAAACGCAGAGAAACTGATCAAGTATATCCCTCCGAATACGCCGACGATTCTGGAAGACAGGGTTGGGCCCTACTTATCCCAAAACCGGTTTTCCGCTTTTGGAGATGGATTTCAATGGCTCCAGGGATCATTTTCTGCAAGCAACGCCTGGGCTGTTGGACCCCGAAAAACCGCCCACAAAGGCAGCCTCTTTTCATCCGATATGCAGGTTCACCAGTCAAAGCTACCCAGTGATTTCTACCTGATCCATGTAAAGTCTGGATCATATAACGCTGTTGGCGCACAGGTTGTGGGACTTCCCTTTATTGTTGCCGGTTACAACCAGAAGTTTGCCTGGGGTATGACCAATAACGGTGCAGACATGGTCGATCTGTTTGCAGAAAAAATCGATTGGGATAAAAAAACCTATCACCACCAAGGGACTGACTATCCCCTGGGACAAAAAGATATTGAGATAAAAGTCAAAGGGAAAGATCCGGTCAGGAAAACCGTCTATTATGTCGATCATAAGCCGGTAATTACTGAGATCTACCCGGACCTGGGATTCGATGTAAGCCTGGACTGGACCGGGTTCGATGATATTAATACCGAGGGATTCTATTATATGAACAGGGCACTCGACCAGGAAACCTTCATTGCGGGTGCCAGCATGATTCGCATGTCTCCGCAGAGTATGATCTATGCGGACGCAGACGGCAATATTGGATACCGCGTCATTGGTTCCCTGCCATTAAGAAAGAATGGAACGGGCAATTTCATTCAGGACGGCGAAAAAGTAAAACGGAACTGGGAGGGAAATATTCCCAATGACGAGTACCCGCATATCAGAAATCCAGAACGCGGATACGTCGTATCTGCAAACAATAAAGTGACAAAAGAGTCCAGGTTCTGGTTCAACGGGACCTATGCCCCTGGCTACAGATACGAAAATATCATCCGCATGCTTCGAGATAAAGATGACATCGACGTGAACTACTTCAAGAAAATGCAGACAGACACCTGTACGGTGCTTGCTTCCAAGATTCAATCATTGATGCAACGCTATATCACCACAGGCAGTGAACTGGAGAAAGCAGCTCTGGAAAGTGTGCTGAGCTG
>JAZBNU010000443.1:0-3804 GCA_036350815.1 Desulfopila sp. | reverse complement strand
CTGTCAGTTCCGATCAAGAATTTCCCGTACTTTCCGGGCCATTTTTTCTGGAAGAGCTGGTTTTTCCAAATAGTTTTTACTGTCGTACAGTTTTTCCTCTATCGGGCGTATGATGGACTCTGTGCCTGACCACAAGAGCACTTTCAGGTTCGGGTTATCGCACCGCATTTGTTTGTAAAGTTCAGAACCGTTCAGCTTCGGCATCGAGTAATCGGTTACCAGCATACTGTATTGCATGCCATGTTTTTGAAAGTGATTGAGTGCTTCTTCACAATCGTTGAATGCATCGACCTTGTAGCCCTGTCGGGTAAGCACGTCTGAGGCCAGGGCAAGAAGGGCATCGTCATCGTCGACTACTATTATTTTTTCGGTGCCGCCTTGTATTGTTGTGTCTTTTTGGGCTTCATCACAGTTTTCAATGGAGGTTGTCGGCAGATAAATGTGAAAAGAAGTGCCTTCCCCCATGGTACTCTTTACCTGGATCTGGCCGCCGTATTCTTTAACAATGCCGAAAACCACAGACAATCCAAGTCCGGTGCCTTTGCCTTTTTCCTTGGTAGTAAAATATGGCTCAAAAATCCGATCATAATCCTCCTGTTTAATGCCGGTCCCGGTGTCTTCGATGGTGAGGCGCAGGCAGCTTTGTGGGGGCCGGTCAAGCTCCAACTCTAGTGGACTCAGCTCCGGGGAGAGTTGACACAGAGAAACGGTGAGCGTTCCACCGGTATCTTCCATGGCATGGTATGCGTTGGTGCACAGATTGAGTATTATCTGCTGCATCTGTGTTGGAGAGGCGAGAACATTTTCTAACGGGGTGTCTACCTGCTGCAGTATTTCAATGTTTGCCGGCAGAGTTGCGCGCAGTAACTGCAATGATTCCTTGAGGAGAGGTCCGACCTGCATCGGTATCCGTCTGGTTTTGCTCTGCCTGCTGAAGGCTAGAATCTGGTTGACGAGTTCCTTGGCCCTTTCACCTGCTTTAAGAATGCGGTTAATGTAGTTTTTGGAGGGACAGTCCTGGGGCAGTTCATTGAGGCTCAGTTGAGAATAACCGATGACTGCTGAGAGTATGTTGTTGAAATCGTGGGCTATCCCTCCAGCCAATGTTCCTATCGCTTCCATTTTCTGGGCTTGAGCAAGTGCTTTTTGCAATCGCTCGGTTTCTTCCTCCGCCTTCTTTTTTGCGGTAATATCCAGGAACATGGAGCGCGATCCCCATGTGTTTCCTTTATCGTCGAGCTCTGGCAGAGCTCTGAGAAGGGAATAGACGATGTGGCCATCTTTTGCTACCAGACTGCATTCCTGTGCAGTTGAGAAGCTGAGAAGATCGGATTTAGAATCGCCAAAAAAACTTGCTTTAGACTCCTCAGAAAAGTAATCGCGCAGGGGGGTATCGATGACCTCGACGGGGCGGTAGTCGAGAAGATCCAGAAAGGTGGTATTTGCCTCCAGTATAAACCAGTCGTCGTCACGATGCTCGGTGATGACATACATTACCGGGGCTTCGTTAAAGAGCTCGCGAAAACGCCGCTCGCTTGCAGCAAGAGCGTTTTCCCAATTTTTACGGTCGGTGATATCCATAAACACGCCGTAGTAGGCGAGTCTCTCCGCTTCCCACTGTGGAACAGCGTTGGCGGAAAACCACAGCATGTCCCCGTTTCGCTTTGTAAAGCGTCCCTCAAAATGCCATTTGCTCCTTTTTTCAACGGCTTTTTTGAGGCTGAAAAGAAGATCAATGGCTTCTTCTGCCGGTATTGAGGCTAGAAAGTCTTCGCTCACATTTTTGCTGTTTGGGTCGAGTCCAAAGGTTGTTTTGAATTGTTCACTGAGATAATCTGGAATAAAGGGTGATTTTCCCGAGACATCGAGGCGAAACACAACCCCGGGAATATTTGCGGTAATGTTTTTAAGTCGCTGCTCGCTTAAGCGGATGAGCTCAGCTTGAGCAAAAGCATCACTTACATCTCTAAAGACGATGACAGCTCCCTGAGTGATCCCACTTTTCGAGTCGAAGATGGGAGCACCGCTTTCGGCGATTCGGTATTTTTTGCCTTTACGGTCGTAGAGGATCGCATCGTTGATTACCTGTCGGCGCTTGCAGTTTGCCAGGATTTCTCTGGCCGGATTTCTCCGTCGTGCGGGTGCCTCGGGCCGTACCACATGGTAAACTTCCTCAAGGCTCATGCTGCCGGCTTCTGCCAGATTCCAGCCGGTGAGCTGTCGGGCTTTTGGGTTCATCATCACTACCCGGCCCCTGGTGTCGGTTGTGATGACCCCGTCGCTAATGGAGTCAAGAGTGATGCGCAGGTTGTTTTCGTTAACTCTAAGCAGTTCCTCGGCGCGTTTTCTGGAAGAAATATCAATAAGATAGCCCTGAATGTATTCCCTTCCAGTCTCTTCATCGTGGAGAAGCTTCCCGTTAAGGCTCACATCAATGATTTTGCCGTCGAAGCGTCTGAACTTCGTTT
Organism: Desulfopila sp.; assembly: GCA_036350815.1. Lineage (GTDB taxonomy): Bacteria > Desulfobacterota > Desulfobulbia > Desulfobulbales > Desulfocapsaceae > Desulfopila_A. The sequence goes on along the minus strand of JAZBNU010000443.1, from coordinate 1,336 downwards.
CGAATTTGCTAACATAGCGGTTTTTCTTTATGAGCTCGATATACTTTTTACGGCTCTGCGGATCAACATAGAGATCAGTTGCAAGATCGTTTACATTTCTGAGCATGGTCTCTTCATCAGCATAACCGAGAATTTCAGCTGCTGCTTTGTTGACGATGATGACCCTGCCTTCGAGGGTGGTCTGAAAAATGCCGTTGAGGGACTGGTCGAACATGGTGCGGTATTTCTTTTCGGAGCGGGTCAGTTTTTCGACATAGTCCTGTTCCCGCAACCAAGCCTCGATCATTTTTACAGCAATTCTGGCGATGGGACGGGCAAGGTCGAGTTGGCCGGTGATACCGAAGCCTCCGACTACTTCTTCTTCCAGGAAGATCGGAAGACTGTAGCCCTCCCTTACCAGAGGATTGGATTGGGCCTCTTCCGGATTGACTCCATACTCCTTCAGCCCGTACTTCATCATCTTCTGGGCGCCGCTGTGTATGCTGCCGATTCTGCTTTTGTCGGTAGCCTTGACAATCCGGCCATCGGTATCGTAGATAACAACAGGGTATTGGGTTTCGATTTCAATAACGTCGATGAAATTTTCAACAAGAAGCCAAAAACCGGATGATTTATCCATAGAAGCTGTCCTTTTAAATCAGGATAGTTGTATTTTAAGTATATTTTATATAAATTTTATTGACAAGTTAATCTATGCTTTTGAGAAAGGGAACAGTCCGTGAAATGAGAAAAGATTAAAGACACAGATGGAAAACTGTCTATCTTCTAGACCAAAGTCTTCAACCAAACCGAGCTGTCTGGCTTATCCGGCATAAATACTCACGGATTTTGGGAAAAGATTATACAGATTTAATCTGTTTGGTTGTTGGAGAATAGTGTTTGAAAGGGTGAGAGAAAAAAGATATCCTGCAGGAAGTAGGTGAAAGGTGCGGTGCTGTCTAGCCCCAACATTTCATGAAAAAGCAAGTTACTGTCATGTTTATAACTAAAAATCAAATAATTAATGCAGATATTCTAATGTTTGTGCTTGGTACAGCTTGTACTTAGAACAACTGCCGGCACGCTAACTTGTTTTTCACCCTTCGGGCATTGTTGCTGAGCCCATACTCGTCGTTATCAAGGGCTTGCGGTAGAGTATTACAGCTGCACCCTTGATGCCTCGATTATGAACTCAGCAAGAACGTGAAATATTGCGGCCAGGAAGGTCATGGACAGCTTGTAAAGAACGATTTCTTCTTTCTTGTCGAAACTGTTTATGGAGGCATTTATGAAAAGGTTTCTTTTGCTCATCCTGGTGTGTGCCATATTTCCCTGCTTTTTTTATCCGGGTTATGCT
>JAZBNU010000442.1:0-3436 GCA_036350815.1 Desulfopila sp. | reverse complement strand
AAAACTTCGTTTTCTGCTGGTACTATTGTTGGTTTACTGTATAGGGGTGCTGTCAAAATCGATGATGCTTACGCTGCCGATGGTGCTCCTTCTCCTGGATTTCTGGCCGTTGAAAAGAATGGAGCAGGTATCAGTGGCAGGATTTTTTAAAATCGCTGTCAGGGAAAAACTACCTTTCGTGTTTCTTGCGGTGATTTTTGTCATCCTCACCCAGAAGGCGATGCAGGGGCTCGTGGTTGAATCGAAAACGCTGTCGCCTCTGTGGCAATATGATTTTATTCTTTTTTATCAGCATTACCTGCTCAAGTTCCTCGTGCCTCTTGACCTCACAGTATTTTATCCATACAGTGAGACAGCAGCTGTCAGGCACCTGCTTATAGGTGGTATGGTGCTTGTCGGGATAACTCTGGTAACGATTGTATTGCGACGACAAAAGAGTTTTTTACTGATCGGCTGGCTTTGGTTCCTCTTTACCCTGCTGCCGGTGGCCGGTTTGGTTCATGACGGCCCTCATCGGGTTGCCGACAGATACGCCTATATCCCAATTGCAGGCCTGATCATCGCCCTATGCTGGTTGGTTTCCTCGGCCATCCGCAGCAGGAGATCGGTTCAGGCTGCTTTTCTGCTGGGGTGCACGGTTGTCGCTGTCCTTTCGTTTTTAAGCTTCCAGCAAACCGCTCGCTGGAAAGACAGCGAATCCCTTTTTCGCCATGCGGCGGCACTCTACCCGGGCAATCATCTAGCGCGCAATAATCTCGGTGATGCCCTGGAGAGCAAGGGGCGAATAGAGGAGGCAATGGCTCAGTATTTTCTGGCTATTAAGATTCAACCGGGATTTGCACGGGCCCATTATAACCTCGGTAATATCTTCGCTGAGCAGGGCCGAGAAGAGGATGCTCTGTTTCACTACACTCGAGCGGTAGAAAATTTCCCTCTTTTTTTCGAAGCATTGCACAACGCTGGTGTGCTTCTTGCTAGGAGCGGTCGTTTGTTCATGGCGGAAGATCATTTGCAGCGAGCCATCCAGCTGCGTCCCGATTCTGAGGAAGCTAAAAGAAATATGGATCATCTGCAAAAGAGCCTCGAACCCATAAAGCATGGCATTAAAGTTCTACAGAACCGGCTGGCCCTTTCTCCTCATGATGCAATGAGCCTCAATGAGCTTGGTCTTTTGTATCGCCGGGGCGGTGATATTGATGCAGCCAGATATTGCTTTCAGCAGGCGATTGAAAATGATCCTGCCTTTGCCGGAGCTTATAACAATCTTGGTATTCTCTATGCCGAACAGCAGAACTATTCTGCAGCCGAGCAGCAATTTCGCAAGGCCTTGGAGATTGATCCATTATTTCCTGGAGTCAAGGAAAATATTATGTATGTTGAACAGCTTGGTGCAGGGAAATGACCAAATATCAGGAAGATCTTGAACTTTGTGGTTGATTTGTGTTATAGACTGTATAAATAGTCAATTTCTTTGACATGGTGCTGAGCTGAAAATGAGATTTTTGATTTGAGATTTGGTCTTTTGAATATCTTCAAGGGGAGAAGCCATGAATAAAACAGCTGGGGCAGTCTTTGCTGCGGGTTTTATTTTCTGTGCGGCGACAGCGGTGTATGGCGCTGCCATCGACCATGGAACAGAAGGTGTTGCAGATACCTCAAAAGTTAGATCGTTGCTGCAGCTGACAACCAATGAGGCAGCTGGTAACAATATTTTGGTCGGGGGGGACTGGCCGTTATCGGAGTTGGGTATGGGAGATATCCAGCCATGGAAGCTGGACAATCAGTGGGTAGTTTTTTCTTCCGAAGTTGATGGTACTAGCTACTGGAGCGATCGAGAGGTGGCCAAAATCAAGATTGACGGCACTTCCTATACCCGGTTGACAAATAACGTGGTCGATGACAGTAATGGCAGTTTCTCATCCGATGATCGTATCTATTATCAGGGGTATGATACGGTCAATTCCCGGTATGACATTTTTAGAAAAAATGCTGACGGCAGCGGTCTTCTCAACCTTAGTGATGCCCACGGTGCTTCCCAGAGCGAAGTTTGGCCTGTCATAAGCCCTGATGGAGCGAAGGTTGCGTATCTGTCGTATGACGGCACCGGATATAAATTATTTGTTGCCAACACTGATGGAACTTCCCCTGTTGTAGTTTCAGGAGATGATATCGTTGGCCCGATTCTTCTAAGTGAGTACTCCGGCGCATATTCATGGAGTCCCGATTCGCAATGGCTTGCCTATGCTGGTCGTCCCCCTGCTCAATCCAATAGGGAGAGAATTTTCAAAGTTAGAGCTGATGGTACAGATAATACCCAGCTCACTCCAGTTTCGTCTGATCTTGTGTATCACTATTTGCCGGTCTGGAGTCCGGACGGGAATATCATTGCGTATTATTATAGCGACAGTTCTAATCGCCAGCTGCGGACGATCAGCTCCTCCGATGGTACCGCTTTGCAAACGGTGGACTCTACGGATAGCGCTACGGCTGATGGGTGGGACTACCTCTACCCTCCCTTTTCCTGGAGTCCCGATTCGCAGTGGGTGGCCTACAGTAAACGATACGATTTCAGTGTCGGCACCGACTACAATGCACTTTTTATCGCCAGGGTGGATGGTTCGCAATCACCTGCTCAATTAACCGGCAGCTACAATGATTTTGCGCCTTTCTGGAACCCCGGCGGCGACAAGATTCTCTTCCAGACCAGGCAAGGTCAAGGAAGCTATGCCTCGCGAGATTCATCGTGCTCACCTAATTGTGAGAGTCAGATCATGCTGCTTAACCTCACTGATAATTACGGTGGTTCTGGCTCCAGCAGTTCCTTCCCATGGCCTATGTTTCTGCCATCCATTGTGAATAATGCCCGCTGATGCCTGCATAACAGGCTGAAACTATCATCCCCCTGAGAAGAGTACCTGGTTTCAGGGGGATTTTTTTATGACCTGGAAAAATGTCCCTCTCTCTTTTAAAAAGATCTTCCCTGTGAAAAGTGCACCTTCCGACTGTTCCAAAACCGCTGTTATCATTGGTGCCGGACCTGCCGGCCTTACAGCTGCTTTGGAATTGCTTGAACAGACCGATATCGTGCCTGTGATTTATGAAAAGTCTGATGATATCGGAGGTATTGCCAGAACAATACGATTCAAGGGCAATGCCATGGATATCGGAGGGCATCGCTATTTTACTAAAGATGCCAACATAGAGCAGTGGTGGCTGGGAAAACTGCCGCTACAGGGAAAACCGGCCCACGATGATCGAGTTCTTGGCCGGCAATGGCCGCTTTCTTCTGAACCGGAGGCACCCGACCCGGAACAGAGTGACAGAGTGATGCTGATACGCAGGCGGGTGTCGCGGATGTACTTCCTCCATCGTTTTATCGAATATCCCCTAAAACTTTCCATAGCGCTGTTGCGGGCAATGGGACTATCTCGTTTTT
>JAZBNU010000441.1:0-11128 GCA_036350815.1 Desulfopila sp. | reverse complement strand
TAACGGTTCACCAGCACTCCACATTAGTCCAATCAGGCCCCTCGCATAATTAATTATAGATCAGGAGTCCGTTTGAACCAATCTGGAGTAATTGACTTAGCGGTTACACTCATCAGGGAGAGTTGACTTTAAAGGTATTCTGGTGAACGATTGTGTTCTCAGTGAAAGTTGCTGGACTTTATCAGTGTCAGGGGAAGAACATGTTTTGACGGGAAAATGCTATTAGGGTTAGGTATTGAGTTTCTGCAGGATAATCTATGGTTTTTGGATACCAAGCTTGCGAATACGGGAGCGAAGCGTAGAAGGATTCATGGCAAGAATCTGCGCTGCACCTTTGGCTCCTTCGATACGCCATTCGGCAAACTGGAGCACTTTCTGAATATGATCCTTCTCAACCTCCTGTAGGCTCTTTAAGGTAGGACTCATTTTTTTAGAAGCTGGTCTGGATAAGTCATCAGCCAAGCTCAGTTTGGGCCCGGAAGTATTGATTACCGCCCGCTCGATCACGTTTTCCAGTTCCCGAATATTACCGGGCCAGGAGTAAGCCTGTAGCTTTTGCACGACACTCTGCGGTATTTTTTCAATAGATTTGCCCAATCGTTTAGCAGCATTGTCAACAAAAAATTGAACTAGCAGAGGGATATCTTCGACGCGTCCCCGCAGTGGCGGGACCGTGATTGGAAAGACATTCAGACGAAAGAAGAGATCTTCTCTGAAACGCCCCTGGAGAACTTCCTCTTCCAGGTTCCGATTAGTGGCCGCAATCACCCGTACATCGACTTTGATGGTGCGGGAACTGCCAAGGCGCTCAAATTCACGATCCTGGAGTACTCCCAACAGCTTTGCTTGCACTTCAAGCGGTAATTCCCCTATTTCATCTAAGAAAATGGTGGTGCCGTGAGCAATCTCAAAGCGTCCCAGTTGTCGATCATGAGCCCCTGTAAAGGCACCTCGTTCGTGGCCGAATAACTCGCTTTCAATCAAATCAGACGGTAGAGAAGCGCAATTGACTTTTACAAGGGCGCGGTCCCTGTGCGGGCTTTTGTTGTGAATTGCCCTGGCAATCAATTCCTTACCAGTCCCGCTTTCACCAAGTACCAAAACGTTGCTCTCAGTAGAGGCGATCTGTTCCACTTTATACAGCACATACTTGAGAGCAGCACTGTTGCCGATAATGTTATCGAAATTGTGTTCAAGTTTAATTTCTGACTGCAAATAAGCAGTCTCCGCCTCAAGCTGGTTTTTTAATTGCGTGATCTCCGTATAGGCAGTACGAAGCTGAGTTTCTGAATGTTTACGGAGAGTAATATCACGGTTGCATGCTCGAAAACCCTGCAATGAACCCTGGCGATCAATAACTGGTTGGCAACTATGTTCAATCCAGCAGATTTGGCCATCGCGCCGTTGAATCCGATATTGAATTTCGCAAGATTTCAGTTCATGACGGAAATCACAAGAATGACTGTCCCATACATCCTGATCTTCCTGAATGATAATATCTCTAAAAAGGGCAGGGTTACCCAGGAATTCTCTGGGCGAGTAGCCGCTGATGCGCTCACAGGAGGGAGAGACATATTCAAGGGATCCGTCAGCGTTGAACCAGTACTCCCAGTCATGGGTGAAATCAGCGACCACCCGATATTTAACTTCGGCCCACTTCAATGTCTCTTCATGATGTTTGCGTACCATTGCATTGCTCAGAATTTCGGCGACCAAACGACATTGTCGTAAAAGTTCCTGCGGCCATTCTTGACGGTGTCTCAACATAATGAGAGACAGTACGCCTATAATTTTCTTTTCTGTCGACAAGGGTATCACGGCCAATGAGAGAATGCCCAGGCCGCTCAGGAAATTACGGTCGTCTTCGGCTTCTTCAGGCAGGTCGGCAAGATTGGAAAGGGTAAATATCTCCCCCTGCATCAATTTTTGATTGATCCACGGGAGCTGGTCGAATTTATATTCAGAAGGCAGTGTGACAGTATCGATATGATTGTGTGAATTAACATGATAAAATCGTGTATTTTCTTTGGATATTTCATAAACACTCACCCGATCTACATTGAGGGCATTACCGATTGATTCCAGTACGCGGTTTATTTCTGTATCTATACGATCAAACGGCAGGTAGACGAAGCGGGCCGAAAGGGTGGACAACATCTTTTCAAAATCCAAACGTTCAGCGAGTTGCGACTGGGCCCTGCGACGTTGCCTTCGCGCCATCATTAGATAAAAGATCAGTCCGCTTTGGGCTAAAAGAACAAAAAAGGTGGCAACGATATACCAGCGGTAGCTCTCCCAGAAGGAGTAGGTCTTAAACTGAACGATGCTGTCGGGTGGTAATCGATCCTCTCGGATTCCGAAGCGTTTAAACTGCCGCCAATCGAACTTATTAATTGTTGTGCCTATGCTTGACATGGGAATATCTGAGGCCTTTTCGCCTCTTAATATGCGTAAAGCCATCTCGCCGGCCCTTAGCCCTTTCACTTCCAAACTGAACATCCTCCCGCCGACGATACCGTCGCCGAAATAGGAATCCAGACAGCCATACACCGGCGCATTGGCTTCTTTCGCCAAGATGGAAGCAGCCTGCCGGGGGACGAAGGCCTTGCCGTTACCATCCTGGAGGAGCATGTAAAAGAGGATCACCGTCTGCTCAGGCAGATTTTTGACTTTTTCCTCAATTTCAGCAAACGGCAAACGAGTAAGATAAATGAAGTCGAATTGCTTGTTATAAGGCTCGAATGCCTTGCGGAAACCTTCTTCAAAAAACAGATCGGTATGGGATGCACCATTGACAACCGCAACGTGGCGTGTCTTCGGATGGATCTCGAGCGCTGTGTTCAACATCCCGGCGTAGTCAATATCCGAAAGGACACCTGTCGTTTCAGGGGGTAAACTTATATGCGCTATGTTTGTACGCGTGGCGGCAAAGACAACGGGGATGTTCTGAAAAAAATCATCATGGTGAGCAATAACAAACTCAAGTGGGGCCACGCCGTAGGCGATTATCAGATCAATCTTTTTCTTGGAAAACTTGTGGCGGTATAAATCACTCAATAATTGCTTATGTTTCTGATCGGGATTGCGGTGGGAATCCATGTATTCGAAGAAATACTCAATATCAAATTCCGTGCCTGCTCCTAACCCCTGTTTGATGCCTTGTTCTACCTTGGAGTATGCCGGCAGATCACTCTGTTCATAAAAAATAACAAGAACGCGTTTCTTTTCTTTCAGTTCATTTGCGTAGATGTTTGGAAGGAAGGCAAAAAAGAAAAAAGATACTAGCAGAAACAGATGCACCATGTAGAAAAGGCTCGAGCCAGCTAGAGGCTGCTGCTGCGCTCGACTGTTTTTCAAAAGACAGCGGATAAAACATGTAACTCTTTGTCTTAGCATTATACACTTATTGGTTGTAAAGTCCCTGACCACTGCCGAGGACTTTTCAAAGGTTCTATTCAAACCGGCTAGTCAATCGTCACAACTGTTTCTATTTGTAGTTGTTTGCAAATAGAAATAACTACAGGAGAACAGTTATGGATCTTACAGAGAGGGTGATAGAACATCGCTTTGTAAGAACGTCCTAACTTTTCCGTAAATTCTTCTCTATCTGCTGCCAACAACAAGTAACCTATCCCAGTAGGAATTAATTCTTAAGATTATTGTCATGTGAAAACAAAAAAAGCTCGATATTTATTTTCTTCTTGAAAAAGAAATACGCTTACACGCTTGCTGCTTGCAGGCTGTTCGAAGAGATTAAAGCCACTGGGTAATACTGCTGCAAACATCAAATAGAGTTGAAAATAGCAAATTTTCAGTGTTTTTTGTAAAACAGTTCTAAAATATAGATTAATAGTGCAGTAAAGATTTACGCCGTATTATGCTGCATCAGCTAATCCTGCATGATTGTAAAAGTGCTGAGCTGAAGAAAAAATAGTAATATTAAATGTATAGTTTATATGTTCATAACGCAAATATTGAATAAAGAAAAATGATCATTCTTCATGATCCAGGTATTATGGGATATATTCTACCTGGATTTTTTTCATTTAACGAAAAGAGGGCCATGCGATTATCCATACTTTTTTTAAACATTTTTTCTCATGCTCTTTCAACTCACGCCTTTATGGGGGCTTCTTGCGATAATAATCTCTGTTTTAGGTATGTATATTGGCATAGTTGAAGGCTTCGGCTGGGGCGAGGGCCTTTATTTTGGCGGGATTGCCGGTCTGACGATTGGTTATGTGATATAATCCCGACAAAACCTTTGCCCAGGCTACTCTGTGTTTTTATTGGTCTACTCGGTATAGTCAATACAGGGATTATTGTCAGTATTGCCGTAACTGCAGGGAAAGGGGGTTTATCAACATTTAGGACTCAATAAAGGTATTGTTCAAAAGTTGCAAGATACATTAGAGAAAAATATCGACTAAAAACAGCATTTTTCAGATTATTGCCTAACGGTTCATAACCTGCAGAAGTTCTTTTGCGGAGGAGTGTTCCGGGTACTGAATTAAGACTCTCTCTGCAAGTGAACGAGCCTTGTCATTCATCCTGAATTTAAGGTAGAGATTGACAAGTGTGACAAAATATTGTTCAGCCTGTGGTTCTGTCATAACAGCCTTTTCAAGAGACTCCGCCCCCTCCTGCCAACGCTTGAGCTTCAGCAGTGCAAGGCCATGATTATATCGTGCCCTTGAATACATCGGCATACCGTCTGCCGCTCTGCCAAGGTAGAGTGCTGCTTCTTCGTAATTCTCCATCTCAGAGAGAAGCAGTCCCAGAGAATAATTGACCTCGTAATTATTGGGTACTGCAGAAAGAACCTCGCGCAAAAGTTGCTCAGCCTGCTTATTATTGCCGGTGAGGTTGTATTCCATTGCCAGATTTACTTTTGCTGGAAAAAACTGGTCATCAATGGCAATGGACTGGCGGTAGTAATCCATAGCTTTTTGATTGTTACCCAGTGCTCTTTCAAGATTTCCAAGGTTGTATCGCTGTGCGGCAAAATCCCCATTATACTCCATTGACTGCCGATAGAGTTTTAGGTTTTCCTTAAATGCTTTAAGATCATGTTCTCGAAGTTTTTCTTCAGGCACTGAGGCAAGCTTCAGGGCTGCCTCAAGCCTCACAGCTTCTATAGGATCGTACAGTTTAGGTGCGATCAGTGTTAAAATGGTATCTTCATCGGGTTGATCCAGCAGGCGCAGAGCTGTATGGCGAAGGAGAGATTCATTGCTTAGCAGGGCATTCTGCAAGGATAGTGTGGTTTCCGGTGCAGGATAATTGCGCAGCAGCGATAGAGCGGTGGCACGAACAATTGGCGGCAGCAGCTCATCGTCAATAATATTTTTTAACTGCTCATATGCTTCAGGTTTTCCGACCCTTCCGGCAGCAAGCACCTCGCCATAGTGGGATTTCCGATTCTGGCCATACCATTTTGTGAAATTATCTGTCACCCATTCCAGTGGTTTGTTGCCGTGGCAGTCTTGAGTTGAGCAACCATTTGGTGTTCCAAGTTTCATGCTTAAGTCAGGTCGAGGAATACGCAGGCTGTGGTCGGGCCTGTAGTCAATGCCCATATAATATTGTCCAGGCATATGGCATTTTACGCAAAGGTACCCTTCACTTGGTTTGCCGTCTGCAAATTTCTTATGAAAATGGTGAGCCTTGGTATCATATTCAGAAGCTCTGTGACATTGCAGGCACAGGTCATTTTTTTCTTTATGGAGCTTGAGTGAGTGTACATCATGGCAATCACTGCATTTGACCCCTTTCATATACATTTTACTCTGGGTATAGGAGCCGTATACGTATACTTCTTCAAGAATCTGTCCATCTGCATGATAAAGGCCTTCTGTGAGAAGCGAAGGTACCATAATGTCTAGAAGGTCGCCTTTCCGATGGTTATTGTCGCCTAATTGGTACCTTCTTGAGTGGCAGGGTGCGCAGGTTACTATTTGTTCCTTATTAGAGATATTGCTCGTGGGAACGGTAAGGCCAAAATCTGGCAGTTTCGTTCGGGCAAGGGCCGGTTGTTTTGCCCACTCAACATGCTTCGATGCTGGTCCATGGCATGCTTCGCAGCCCACGTTTATTTCAAACCAGGATGTTGTGTAGCTTTCGGTAGCAAGGTCAAAGCCTTTTTTGAGTTGAGTCGAGTGACATTCTGCACACATGGCGTTCCAGGTCTGTCCTTCCCTTGTCCAGTGAAGCCAATCTTCAGGGCCTTCAACCTCGTATGGCGGCAGGCGATACCATGTCTTTTTGTCAACATCCCAGGCAATTGAAAGGCACTGCAATCTGCCACCCTGAAAAGGAATGAGATACTGCTGGAGGGGGTAAAACCCGAAAGTATGAGTTATGGTAAAGATGCCTGGTTTTCCATCAGGGCCTTCTGTTTCTACTTTATAATTGCCATCCTGGCGAAAGAACCGACTTTGTTTTAGCGTGTAGGGGTCAGTAAATAGAACATCATTGAAGTCAGCCAGGACTGTGTCCTCGTTTGCCACAGCCATTGCCCGGTCATGATCAGAACCGTGCCATTTGCGGTAGGCGTCCTGATGGCAGTCTTTGCATGAGGCAGTGCCTGAAAACTCAGAGTCGGGAGACTCAACACTAATTTGAGTTGAGTTCATCCGATACGTATAGAGGAAAGGTGTCAGTAAAATTATGCAAACTGCTAAAAGCGCAGAGATCTCCCATAATGAATGGGGCGCGGTAGTATTTTGTGGCTCACTCATCTCATTGTTTGTAGGTAGCATATCAGGCCTTCACCGACCTGGGATTTCCATTTTGGAGATGTTTTTGCGACAGGGCAATGTTGACTCGGATTATACCGTTTTCGACATACAGCGGATAACTGTTTAGGCCCCTGGTAGCAGGTGGTGTCAATACTTCCCCTTCGATATCAAAGGTAGATCCGTGACAGGGGCAGATGAACTTTTGTTCGTTTACATCCCAGGGCAGTGCACAGTCAAGATGTGTGCATGTTTGAGACAAAGCAAGAAAACTGCCGTCTTCCAACCGGGCGAGATAAAATTGCCCCTCGGGTATTGGAGTAACAGAGTTTGGTGGAAAAGCCTCGGCTTTGCCAGCTGTAATGAATTTTTCTTTGGTATCCTTTTTAACAGCGTCTTTTCTCGCGTAGAGTATGGAGCCGGTTAGCCAGCTGAATTCAATGAGTGCTAGCGTACCCAGCAGGGCCCACAGGCGCCTGAATAACTTTCTCCTGGGACTGATATCCTTTGCGGTTAAATGTGTTTGGCTGTCAGATTTATGTTGAGTTTTCTTCATAGCACAAAACAGTAAGGTTAGAAAGGGAGCATTAATTTCATTCCAGGACCGCGCAGCCAGATTGCAATAAAAGTAAGACAGCAAACCGAAGTTAGTGTGACAATGAAACCAGCCATCACTGTCTGAGCTTTGGTGAATCTAAGTGCAGCTGTAAGAATAAAATAGCCTGATGCATATATGATAAATATCACAATCGTAGGCAGTAAACCCCGGGTAATGCTGTCGGTGGCAGTAGCTGTCCCGGCAGTTTTAACTGCTTCATCAAAAAGTACGGCCGCAAAGGTTGTGACGGAACCTGTTAAACAGGACCAGAGAGCAAGCCTCCTGCCACGCCTGCCGCCAAACCACAAACCTGGTGGAAGAGATGCCTCACGCCAGAATGGCAGGAGCAAGATGCAAAGAAATAAAAGTGAAGGCAGAACGAGAATTGCATAGATCGGATGAAGATGCATGAGCAGTTCCTGGAAGCCTAGAAAATACCATGCAGCTTTTGCCGGGTTAGGGCTCATCGCAGGATTAGCCATTTCAGCCAGAGGGGCATCGACAACCGCTGCAAAAAGCAGGACCAGGGCGATCAGAATAAAGCCCACGGCAGCTTCACGAACAATAAGATCGGGAACTGCTGACACAAATTGAGGTGCTGTTTTTTGGCCGCCTTCTCTTCGAACAAGACCTCCAGATTTCCTTACCAGCCAGAAGTGATAAAAAACGACGACTACAAAGCAAAAGGGAAGAATCCCTGTATGAATAGCATAAAAATTTGCCAAAGTTGTTGGGCCTATTTCAGGGCCACCTCGCAGGAGATGAACAACACTCTCTCCAATTATTGGGATATAGCCCAGCATGCTGGTAAAGATGGTTACAGCCCAAAACGCAAGCTGATCCCATGGCAGCAAATAGCCTGTAAAGTTAGAAAATAGAACCAGCCCGAGCAGGAGCAGGCCGATAAACCAATTCATATTTCTTCTACCGCCGGCAATGGCTCCGGTAAGAAAAACCCTGCAGCAGTGAAGCAGCGCTATAATAACCAGCAGATTGCCCGACCAGTAATGAATATTTCTGGTCCAACCGCTTAATGATGCATTTTCATACATTATGTTAATGGAATTATATGCACCAGTTGCATCGGAATCGTAGGACAATATCTGTAAAACTCCGGTGATAAATAACAGCAGCAAAAGAGTAGCCGACATTCCTCCTAAACCAAAGCTCAGGAAAAAACGTAACGTTTCAGCCGAAACCTTTCTAGGGTGGAGATGGAGAAGAAAGCCCCTGTAGTAGTGGCCTTTCTTTTTCGCCGTTCCGGTGTCTATTTCCTCTCTGGATATGCTGTGCTCCAATTAGGGTCTTCCTTGTAAATAAATATCAGATATGAGAGCCTATACCGACTTTTTCTCTTCGGCTGCAAGGGCTGCCGCTACACCAGCCTCAGCAATTTTTTGTGGGTCAGCTTTTTGACCTGCTGCGATTTCGGGCAACTCAACAATTACTTTTCTATGGGCGTAATGAATTCATTTTTTCATTAAAGCATCAGTAATTCTGCGAAATGCTTCCCGCTGAATGACAAATTGGGTCTCTGGTTTAGCTGTAAATTTGACGCGTACGACCATGACCGAGTTGGTGATTTCCCTAATACCCTGGGACTTGACTGGCCTGATGAAGTCTTTTCCAAATTCTTCATCCTCAGGCATTGCTATGCCAACCTTCTTAATAACTCTTCTGACTAAGTCAATATCGGTTCCATGGGGGAATTCAAGATTGAATTTAATAACCATGCCGCCGCGCATAAAATTTGTAGTTGAGCCAAGTTCGCTATAGGGAACAATCTGCAGCATTCCCCGGTGGTGACGCAGCATAACGTTACGGAGAGCTATGTTCTCCACCGTTCCCATCACATTGCCTGCCTGCAAATATTCTCCTACCCTGAAAGCATCATCCAACAGGTAAAAGAAACCAGAAAAGACAGCACTGACAAGTTTTTGGGCACCAAAGCCTACAGCAAGACCTATCACACCGGCACCAGCCAGTAGCGGCCCAATGTTTACTCCGAAGGCTGAGAGGATAATAAGTGTTACCATTCCCACCAAAAGAGTGCCGACAAATTTGCGTACCATGGGAAGCAGGGTGTAACTGCGCCCTCGTTGAACACCACCATATTCCTCTGGTTCATCCTCAGATTCATCCTCAGGTTCTGGTGCGACCTCCTTCATCTTTCTCTCAATATAGCGGGAAGCTATTCGCCAGAAGAGAAGTGCCAGAGTCAGGGTGACAAGAGACTCAAAAACCGCTTGAGTAATAGCAACTGCATAGGGGATTCGATACCCCCAGAGGCTGAGCACCCAAAGGGTGAGTGCAAATATAATGATAAATCTGAGCCAGTTGCTTATACGGGCAATGAGCTGCTGTTCCTTTTCTTCTGGGCTCAGTGGAACAGGGAGTATTTTAGCTTTTTCATCTGCTGCAGCAGCTTCTTCTGGTTTATCAACCGGGTGATAGGACATCGCTTTGTAAGAACGCCCTAACTTTTCCGTAAATTCTTCTCTATCTGCTGCCAACAACAAGCAACCTATCCTTTTCTACCCGTCCTTTCAAGCAATTTTGTGCTTTTCACGGTATTTCCCAACAGCTTATGTGGAAAATCTGTCTTCTCATCGCTATTTCCGCCAATTTCAGATAAACGTATCCATTAGTGGCCATTGAGTTTTTTAAAAATCAAAAAACGGCTCATCATATCCAGGCCAGCAGTCATCATATGGTACAATTTTGGGAGGATCGAAATATTGGGGTGCGGCCCTCGGTGGTGCTCTTCGGTTTTTCTTCTCTTCGAAGATATTCAGATGTGTGAGAATCTTTTTTATAACCGTCTTCTTCTAATTGTCAACACCCTCGATCTTCTAAGCTTGGAAAACGATGCATATTGTGTAATGGACCGAGGTTATCTGGACTTCGAAAGGCTTTTTGCCTTCAACCAGGTTTTTGCTTTTTTCGTTACCCGGGCCAAATCAAACATCCGATTCAAAAGGCGTGATTCTTTTCCCGTCGAAAAAGCGACTGGGCTTCGATGCGATCAAGCTATCATTCTTACCGGGTTCTATGCAAGCAAATATTCTCCAGATAATCTGCGCCGGGTGAAATTCAAAGATGCGGGTACCGGGAAGACACTTATTTTTACTCACAAACAATTTCACCTTACCAGCATTAACCATAGCTCAACTGTATCACAGGAGGTGACAGGTGGAGCTTTTCTTCAAATGGATCAAGCAACACCTGAGAATAACGTATTCCTGCCAGTGCAAATCTTGAATCTAGACTGCACTATATTGTGAGCAGGCTGTAAAATACTTTTTAGCGCCAACATCTGATGAAGGTTTCAGAATAATCGTAATTTCAAAACGTGATTAAAGTACTGTATACAAAAAAGTCACAGTCCATGATATTTATAATTCAGCGTTACAAATTGATTCAGTCGGTTCGAGGGAAGAATAATAAACGGTTGTAACCATACAAATGGGAAAAATCACTACATTATTTGTCAAAAAAGTCCTGGAAGAAATTGATAGCGATATCGACAAAAATGGCATGGTTCGGTCAATGGGAATTGATTTGACAAGACCAGTCTATATGATTTCAGATACGCTGTATTACAAATTTTTCGCAAGGGCTGCCACAATCGACAGAAATGGCACTTCACTGCCATTGAGGGTAGGCGCTGCAATGAGTTGTGACGACTACGGGGCTTTTGGGCTTGCCTGGAAATCAGCAACGACTCTTCGTGGATCCTATAACCGTGCTGAGCGATATGCGCAGGTGCTGACCAGTGTGTCTACATATGAAG
>JAZBNU010000440.1:0-6099 GCA_036350815.1 Desulfopila sp. | reverse complement strand
GCAATACATTTTCTTTCTAGACGCTGTAAAGTCCAACCTGACAGTAACTGGAGGAAGTGAAGATACCCAGAGGCTCCAGTATCTCCGTCATCGTGATGTCGATACCTGCTGGATTGTATGCGGCATATGACAGCTATTCCCATTTCAAACGGGCTGGCAGGTGGCCTCTCTGTGTTACCAACTTTTTGGGTTGGTATGAAAATTGTAGGTGAAAGACAGAACCATCATTTAGATACTCTTAGTGATAAAGGAGATAGATCATGAAAGAAATAGCCGTTTCCGGGAAAACCATTCGGCTTGATGATGCCGGTTTTCTTATTGACCAGAAAGACTGGAGCCATGAAGTGGCCAGGCAGATAGCCCGTCGAGAAGGAATTGATAGTCTGGATGACGAGCAGATGGAAATAATAGAGTTCTTGAGAAATTATTATCATAAATACAAAGCATTTCCGATTCTCAATTATGTCTGTAAGCATGTTGAACAGCCCCGGCAGTGCCTTAATAATGAATTTGTCAATCCGATGAATGCCTGGAAGATTGCGGGGCTGCCGCAACTCGATGGAATCCATTTTGTCTCCGTTGACGGCCAGAACTTCAAGATGGAGGAGTGTTGCTGACCTTTGGCCTTGTTGCAGTCTAGCATTGTAAGGAAACTATTTGGGGCTGCTGATCGGGATCAATCCTCTATCGATCCTTTAAGAGAGACTGCCATACTATCATCAAAGCATCGATAGAAATATCGAAAAGGAGATTTCAAATGAAAAGCTCATTTCTACATAATCGTCTCAATTATTCCCCTATAAATCCCATATCTGTTGCAATGCTGATGGCTTTATTTGCAGCTCTTGTATTTTTTGTCGCCACAGGTGCCCGGGCTGCCGGCAATGATGTCTCCGAAGAAGTCAAAGAGGCTGCCGCGGCAATTGGCGAATACTCAGTGGAACAGAAGGATGCTGCTGTGGAAAAAGCCAAGGAGATGATGGACAGTCTTGATGATCGGATCCATAAACTGGAAGGGGAAATGGAAGCGAACTGGGACGATATGAAGCAGTCTTCACGTGAGAAATACAGTAACACCATGAAAGAGCTTCGTCAGAAAAGAAATGATCTGGCTGAATGGTATGGCAGTTTGAAGCACAGTTCAAAAGATGCCTGGAATGAAGTACAAGACGGCTTTGCCAAATCCTATGATGCTCTGGCACAGTCATGGGAGGATGCTGCCGGGGAGATGAAGAAAGGCAATTAGCATCCCAAAAAGGGAGAGGGAGGCTGTTAGGCTTTCTCCTCTCCTGCTGTGCTGGCAACCCACGCTGGATTAACTCGGGATTGTTGGATGTGTTTTCAATACTACAGCCTGGGAGCATTGAAGAAGACCTGGGAAGTCCTTCCACAGTACCCCCTGTTTCCTGAAGAGAGGAGATGGGCGATGGTTCTGATGGTCTTTTCAGGTAAGAATAAAAAAAAACGAAGGAGAAAACATGCCGGAAAGAAGAGAGATTTATAAATGTGAAGAGTGCGGCAATATCGTTGAAGTACTTGATGGCGGCGGCGCAGATCTGGTTTGCTGTGGAGAAAATATGGTTCTGCTGCAAGGCAGCACAACAGACCAAGGCAAGGAAAAGCACGTACCGGTGATAGAGAGCGCTGATGGCGGCATCAACGTTAAAGTCGGCGACACTCCGCATCCAATGGAAGAGAAGCATTATATTGAGTGGATTGAAATTATCGATGGCGACACCTCATGCCGCCACTATCTCAAACCCGGTCAGTCACCGGAAGCCTTTTTCAAGGGCGCTGGGCAGAATGTCACGGCCCGGGAGTACTGCAATGTTCATGGTATGTGGAAAGCATAAAGCTTGAGAACAAAGGAGGGGAAGAGATGACTTTCTTCTTCCGCTCCTTTTTCAATTTTCAAAGACAACCAAGGAAAAATCATGGAAAACAATAAAGTTTTCAGGCATATCGTCATTGCCGCTCTTCTGTCTTTGGGTGTACTATGGTCATTTAGCTCCGCAGCAGAAAAGAAAGATGGTTATCCCAATGACCGCTTTATTGCCAATGCTCAGTGGCTGGCACTGCATAAGGAAGACAAGGATGTGGTGATTGTTGATGTGCGCAGCGACGACCATTTTGATGGCAGCGTAATACCCGGAGCCGTGCATATGCCATGGTCTCTTTTCCGTCACAATGATATCGGCCACAGTCTCGCCTCGACCTTTGTTGGAGTAAAGCAGGCGCAGAGGATTCTTGGCAAGCATGGCATCACTCCGAAAGATACAGTGGTGCTCTATGACTCCGTGGCCCGGGACGGCGGTGCCACTGCATCATATATCTTCTGGATTCTTGATGTTTTGGGACATGAGAAGAAAATGATCCTGGAAAGGGGCATCGATGGCTGGAAGGAGGCAGGTTTTGAAAGGGTGACCACCCCCAGAGAGACCAGAGAGCTGTTGTATCAAGTACCAACCGGAAAGCTGCGGACGGACAGGATCATCGATGGTGATTTTGTCTACAATCGTCTGGGTGACTATTACTATCAGATTATTGATGTTCGCTCTGCAGAGGAATACAGCGGCAAGAAAGGGACCAAAGGCCTTGAAGGAACCCCTCTTAAACTCGGTCATATCCCCACAGCAGTCAATATTAATTATGAATCTGCCTGGGCAGATGCGCAAAGTAAAGACATCAAATCCTACGTTGGACTGCAGAATCTCTATGCTGGTCTTGACTCTTCCAGGGGTGTCATCGTCTACTGCAACTCGGGACGACGCAGCTCCTTTTCCTACTATATCCTTCGCCTGATGGGGTTTGAAAATGTTTATACCTACGAACCATCCTGGAAGGAGTGGGGGCGCCCTGCCAACTATTATCCGGTTGAAACTGAGGAAAACATACTGAAAAGCGGACCGCTGCCCCAGCCTTCCCGGATTAGCGGTTCAGGTGGCCGCGTGACAAGTCGTAAGAACAGCAATGTCGATGCGTCTGATCCTGACGGTTCCAATGAGCCGACCGGCGGCTATGTATCCTGTGGAGGCTGAAAATGACAGCAGAAAAAGAGAAGACAACCTATTGGAAGTGGTTGCCCGCTTCATTTGCTCTTGCCGGCATAATTGTTTTTGTCTTTACCACCTTCGGACCCCCAGCGTCATCCAGCGGTTATGTCAGCACACTTAAAGGCGCCATTCAACACCTTGCCCCTGAATATGTTGGCGAGAGAGAACACTACAGAATGATGCCTGATAGTGGTTCCTGGCTTTTTGCCTTTGTTTTGGGAATGGCCATTGGCGGATTTGTTGCCGGGCGCACCTCGTCTGCGCAGGTGAGTGACGTTCCTCAGTTATGGCGCCGGCGCTTCGGTGAAAGCAAGGCAAAAAGGTACCTGGCCACGTTTATCGGCGGCTTTTTGATCCTCTTTGCGTCAAGGCTCGCCGGCGGTTGTACCCTCGGCCTGTTCATTTCAGGTTCGACCCAACTTGCAGTGAGCGGACTCTATTTCGGGGTGTTGATCTTTGTCTTCGCCATGCTATCAGCAAGAGTTGTCTATGGCAATCCAGATAAGGAGGAAACATGAATCTTGAAATATGGCTTGGCCTGTTTTCCGGGATAGCTTTTGGCTTTGTTATTCAGAGAGTCGGCGCCACTGATGCCAATAAAATGGCGAAGGCCCATTTAATGCTGGAAGGGGATATCCCACGTTTTATGATCATGGCGGTGGTGCTTTCCGCAGCTGGTTTATTCGGGCTCCAGGCGACAGGAATTGACAATACCAGCATATTGCCAACATCTCTTGTAGCCACTGGCCTTGCTGCCGTGCTTTTCGGTGTTGGCTGGGGATTTTGTGGATACTGTCCGGGGACGACCTGGGCGGCCGTGGGTGAAGGCAGAATGGATGCTGTATTTGCCCTGTTTGGCGGTTTGGCAGGTACCGCTCTCTTTGCCCATTTTCACGAGATCCTGATTCCTCTTCTGTATGGGCCGACCAATGTCGGCAAGATTACCCTGGGGGACTGGCTTGGCGGTAAAGTGCCAGGACTTGCGGCGCTTATCGTGCTTTTTAGCCTCTGTATCTGGGGAATAGGTCGACTATGGGGGAGGAAGCAGCATGGGTAAACGAAATCGACCAATACTTCTGACAGCAGTGCTTCTTTCTTTTCTGTTTTTTGGCATTTGCGCTTGCAGCCGGGAGGAAGCACCGGTAGCTCCTGTGGAGGTGCCGCGAGGATATGTCCAGAAAGTAGTGATCGAAAAAGGTGATCGGGTTATTACCTTTGGACCCTTTGTGGGCTATTACTTTCGGCCGCAAGACCCCAACGATTTGGGCAGGCTGGATTTTCTCTGCTTCAACGAGCGTTCCTACTACACTCTTGATCTTCCTGAAAACACAATGCTTTTCGAGGGAGAAGCGGTTTTGCAGACTCTTGCGGATGTGGAATTCATTGTTCCGGCAGATGACAGGATAAATCCACTCCTGTTTGCTGATGTACCACCGGAGTGGCTGGAGAACAGACCAGCGCCGCAGGATGAGTTTGTCCACTTTCACTCGGCCTATGATGCTTTGGGCTCTGTCTTAACCGGATACTGGATAAAGCATGTCGGCACAGCCACTTTTACCTATGATATGGGTGGAAGGGTCGGTGAGCAGAGTGTGCTTTACCATCGGGTAAAGCCTGGCGTTGACAAATTCTTTGCCCATATCATGGAGTTTGACAAAGGTCCGTCGCTGTAAAATAGGGTTCGCAGTCCGGCAGTATTGAAATACACGTTAATCTTTCTTCTCTGTTTCTTTGGGTAGCAGGCACCCGAGAAAAAAACAACATGCCCCTGAAAGTTGCGATGCTGAGTTTGAGGGGTAATCAGGTTTTTTTACATTACGGCACGATTCTCAAACAACGAGGATGTCTCAATGAATATGCATATTGATTTACAGCCCCTTCTTGCTCTTATTGCTGGAATACTTGTTCTGGTGATGCCTAAATTCCTTAACTATATTGTTGCTGCATACCTTATAGTCTATGGAATAATGGGGATTGTGAGGTAAACAGTGGTTGAAATCGCGGGCAATATCAGCACGGCTCTTTTGAATTTTCTGCCTCTCCCCGGACTTTTACTCTGGCTCCTGCTTGGCCCAAAATCCGGTCATGGCAGACCTACGGTCAGCTGATTACTTAGGCAATAAAGAATTCCATGATCTCAATCCTGTCATTACTGGTGGTACTCACCTTGTCAATTTTGGTTACCAGGATAGCTACAGTTGCCTTGACGTACACCGGACTGTCTCGCGAATCGGCAAAATTTCAGGCCCGTTCGGCGTTTACGGGAGTGGGATTCACCACCAATGAGTCGGAAAAGGCAGTAAACCATCCCATTCGCCGGCGCATCCTGCTGCTGCTTATGTTGTTAGGAAATGCCGGAGTGATTACAGCGGTTTCTTCCCTGATCATTTCTTTTGTCAACACTAAAGAGTCTGGCTCGCTGTTGTGGAATGTGGTTTTACTGGTAACCGGAATTATCACCCTCTGGTCCCTTGCCAATAGTAAATGGGTTGATCGGCATCTCTCCAATCTGATAGCAAAATTTCTGAAAAAGAACACCAGGCTTAATGTTCAGGACTACGCTAATCTGCTTCATCTGGCCGGTGAATATCAGATCTCTGAGCTGCATGTACAGCACAGTGACTGGATAGCCAACCAGACCCTTGCTGCATTGAAATTGAGGGAAGAGGGTGTTGTTGTTCTCGGAATAACGCGTGAAAATGGTGATTATGTCGGTGTTCCAGACGGCAGGACCAAAATACAACCAGGAGATATTCTTATTAGCTACGGACGAGCTAAGGCTGTTGCGGAGATAGATGAGCGTAAAGTGGGCAGCAAAGGAAATAGGGAGCATAAAAAGAAGGTTGAAGAGCAGGTGCGCAAGAAAAATAAGGAAAAAGAAAAAGACGAGCACTGATGTGTTTCTTGACTCTTCAGTCAGAATTATTTGCTTGGGCAGGAAAGTGGTATTTTTCTTCAAGAAAGCGAGCTTCAAAAATGGATATATTGCAGTTTGACTGGCAGCTAATCTGGTTTCATGCCTATCACTTGTTTGCTTCATTTGTTC